>JBKGYI010000170.1:0-4054 GCA_046546195.1 bacterium
ACGTATCAGTTTCATTTTTGTCTCGGAAGGATAATTGGATTCTTCGGTCAGGGCAAAAACTGAACCCACCTGGACTCCGGCGGCTCCCTGTTTTTGGGCTTCTCGAAGATTTTCCGGGGTTCCATAACCACCGGCCAGGTAAAAGGGATAACCCAGTTTGGCTATTTTTTCCAGATTGGCTTTATCCCGTTCATCATAGACAGGATCGCCAATTTCATCGTATTTTTTATTACGCGGGGGGGCGTTATGACCTCCGGCCACAGGTCGTTCAACTATCCAGCCGTCTATGGTTCCCTCGGGGAGACGGTGATCAAGTATCCGGGCCAGACCATCTGAAGAAACTATGGGGAAAAAAGCAGGTTTTTCCAGCGGAGTGGGATTATCAACAAGATCGGCAGGATCCAGCTCATAATAGAAGGATTTATCCGTTTCCATATCGGATGTATCCACATCGAGTTTGAGCCGGGCTTTATCTCCGCGGGCGAGATTAACAAGCTGTTCGGCCTCGTCCTTGGGAATACCGGCCCCCATCAATATCCAGTCAACACCCGCCAGCATCGCCCCGTAAAAAGAAGCCAGAACATGTCGTTTTAATTTGGCCATTAAATTCATTGCCACAATGCCGTCATGACCCTGTTTGGCCATATATACTTCACTGAATACAGCCGCACTCAAAACACGCTGCAACCAGACCGGCCTATCACAGCTGTGAAGGGGCAGGAGTGCAAAAGGAACATCATCCTCAATTCCGTCTTCAACATAATATTTATCGATAATCTCATCAACTATTTCCTGGTCGGGGTATTGCCGGAGTGCTTCGATCCTGTTCTCCGGATCACCAAGCTGCAGCTCGCGAACCATTACTGTATCGAGACAGATACCTGAAATAGTACCAACCTCACCAAGCTGAGCAACTCGGCGAGCCATCCGCCAGCCGGAAACATCGATTCCCATACCACCCTGTATTATCTCGGGATTATTAGCTGTTTTAGTATTCAGTGTTCTCACAACCTGTTTCAAAAATTAATCCACCTATTAAACATCGTTATTATAACAGATTCCATAAACTTTCACAGTATCAAAACCGTGCGGATCATTCCTCTCTTTATTTAATAATAGACGGATATCAATCTTCTCGCAAGAAATTCACTCTATTGCCGAGTCTTTGTTATAATAATTATTAATCTAAAAACGGAGGTTACTAACATGATAGGAAAAAATATTCGTTTGGAACGTATCATGGATCGCGAAAAAAGACGGGCCGTCATAGTCCCCATGGACCACGGTGTAACAGTAGGACCGATCCCCGGAATCGAAAATATGCGGGAGATGGTGAACTTTGTTGCCGAAGGAGGAGCTGATGCCGTGCTTGGCCACCAGGGGCTCCCTCTGCACGGGCATCGCCAGTATGGCAAAGACGTCGGACTGATACTTCATCTTTCCGGCAGCACCGTCTGGGGACCCGATCCCAACGCCAAAGTGCTGGTTAACACAGTGGAGAGAGCTGTAAAAACCGGTGCCGATGCGGTGAGTGTCCACGTTAATATTGGTTCCCTCGAAGAAGCAGAAATGTTAAAAGACCTCGGAAAAGTTTCCGAAGAAGCCGCAGAATGGGGGATGCCCCTGCTGGCAATGATGTATACCCGGGGGCCAAAAATAGAAAACGAACATGATGTGGAATACGTCAAACATGCCGCCCGGATTGCCGCCGAACTGGGCGCCGACCTCGTCAAAGTTTCCTACACTGGCGATATAGAAAGTTTTAAGGAAGTTGTGAATGGCTGTCCGATACCGGTTTTAATCGCCGGCGGAGAAAAAATGGATACCGATAGTGATATCCTGAAAATGGTAGAGCAAGCGATGCAGGCAGGGGCCGCCGGGGTCTCAATCGGCCGTAATGTATTTCAACATTCCAACCCCCGGGCAATGCTGGAAGCTATCGCTGAAATTGTGCATAAGGATAAGACCTCTGTCGAAGTGGGACAGTTACTTAACTAAGAATTTTTCAAGCCCGCAATCCTCAATTATTTTACGGGCCTCAGCCACATATTCCGGTTTAACGCGCAAGTAGTTTTTGAGCAGTAGGATTGCATATTTAACAGCACTTCTGTGCTCGATTTCCGCTATTACGGGAATCCCGGACGCCTTTAATTTTTCCGCGAGCAACTCGATGTCATAATCAAATGTACTTTCAGCTATCACCGGCCATTCAACAGAATCAGCCGGGAAGGACGCAGAACCTTTATCTGATTTGTCTTCTGGCGCATCAATATTTTCATAAAAACTTATCAACCAGGCCACCACAATAACAAAAAAAACAAACGCCAGTGTTACTACTATTCTCAATCTAACCAGCCTCAATTGATTTTAATGTGTCCTATCGCAAAAACTGGTTACCGTGAACTCGTTATCTCTGTTAATAAAACCCTACAGGAGTACACTCGATTCAAGAAAAGAAGCCGCCCGGCGTTACTGCGCCGGGCGGTTTAAAAGCTGTCTTTACTCCTTCAGTTTATCCATAACTTCGCTCATCTTGCTGAAGATATCGACGGGGATCGGGAAAGCAATCGTGTTTGTCCCTTCGGAAGATATTTCCTTCAGGGTCTGCAGGAAACGCAGTTTCAGACCGATATCACTTTCTTCAAGAACACCGGCAGCCATGTTTAATTTTTCAGAAGCCTGATATTCTCCCTCGGCGGCGATAATCTTGGCCCGGCGTTCACGTTCGGCCTCGGCCTGACTGGCCATCGCCCGTTTCATGCTGTCGGGGAGCTCTACGTTTTTCACTTCCACCGCCGTCACCTTGATTCCCCAGGGATCGGTCTCGCCATCGATTATTCCCTGCAGTTTCTCGTTTATCTTATCGCGCTCGGCGAGCAGCTCATCCAGTTCGCTCTGACCCAGCACACTGCGCAGAGTTGTTTTTGCTATCTGACTGGTTGCCATGTAGTAATTGTTAATCTGAATAATGGCATCCACCGGATTTGAAACCCTGAAATAAACCACAGCATCAACCGCCACCGGCACATTGTCCATGGTCATTACTTCCTGGGCGGGAACATCCAGGGTAATAATCCGCAGATTAATCAGTTCCATCGTCTCAACGAGGGGGATAACATAAATAAGCCCCGGGCCTCTCGTACCCACGAGGCGGCCAAGGCGAAACACAACCGCTCGCTCGTATTCCTTAATAATCTTTATTCCACTCACCAAAAGAAGCGCGGCAACAATAAACACACCCATTAGAACCTGCAGCGCAATAATCGGCATAATACTCAACTCCTTTATGAAATTAAATTTATCCGTCTTTTTCCACAATCAAGCGTGTTCTATCTTTATCTGTAACTTTAACTTCTGCACCCACCTCAACGGTTTCACCGCTTTTACTTTCAGCCTGCCAAATTTCACCGCGAACGTAAATCATCCCGCGAGGATTAAGTTCTTTTTTAACCACACCGACAGCACCCATAAAGGCATCATCACCGCTAACCGGCGGTCTGTCCCAGTTTGACAGCACCAGGTAACCGGCGACAAGGATAAAAACAAGCGTTGCGCCGGTTATTCCGATGACCAAACCTATAGAAACAGAAAACACTTCCGTTTCAAAGAGCATCACCGAGCCAAGCACAAAAGATGTCACTCCACCCAGACTCAGGACTCCATAGCTGGGCACAAAAATATCAAGTACCATCAAAATCAACCCCAGTATCAGTAATCCCAACCCCGCATAGTTTACCGGAAGAACACTCAAACCGTAAAGAGCAAACAACAGACAGGTCCCGCCCACAGCCGCTCCCAGTCCAAGTCCCGGTTCTGAAAACTCATATATTAGCCCCCACATACCAAGTGCAAGCAGGATATAAACCAGGTTGGGATTAACAAGTGTATTTAAAAAATCTTCTTTCCATGTGCTCGGGATATCCACTATTTCAAAAGAAGCGGGCAGTTCAACTTCATCTCCTCCGTCCAGAATAACCCTGCGACCTTTCACCTTTTCTAAAAATTTTTCCGGTGAAGCAACTATCATATCTATCGCCTGACGGTTGAGCGCTTC
>JBKGYI010000171.1:0-4048 GCA_046546195.1 bacterium
CATTTTTAGTACACTGCTCGGGAGTGAATTTGTTTGCTCCGTGAGATGTTCCTATAGATATCGCAAGAGAATCGACACCGGTTTTAGAGACAAAATCCTGTACTTCTTCCGGCTGCGTATAAGTCGATTCTTCAGCAACTACATCATCCTCTACTCCGGCAAGCACACCCAGTTCACCTTCCACGGTAACATCATGTTTGTGTGCATACTCAACCACCTGCGCCGTCAGCTCCACATTATCATCGTAAGGCAGATGAGAACCGTCAATCATCACCGATGAGAATCCGCTGTCTATACAGCTTTTACAGAGTTCAAAACTATCGCCGTGATCAAGATGAAGAGAAATTGGGATAACTCCTCCATATTCTTCTCCGTATTCCTTCGCATATTCCACCGCACCCTCGGCCATATAACGCAGCAGGGTCTGATTGGCATATTTTCGAGCACCGGCGGAAACCTGCAAAATCAAAGGTGATTGTGTCTCAGCGCAAGCCATAATTATCGCCTGCAATTGCTCCATATTGTTAAAATTATAAGCGGGAATCGCATAACCACCATCCACCGCTTTTTCAAACATTTTAATCGTATTTACAAGCCCCAGCTCTTTATAATCAACCGCCATTTTTATCACCTTTGTACAAAATTTTTTTAAGAATCCTGCTCACTGTTTTATTATTAACGCATGTCCGATAGTAGCAAATGGAAATAACCGCGTCAACATCCGCCGCGCAGGATTATTTTCCACAATCGGAAGACAATCCAACCAACAAAATATCAGACTGCACTTCGATACTTCGAAAATTTTCGAAGTGTTAAAGTTAAAGGTGAGAAAAAGGAAGAAAAAAATGGTGGAGGGGGGAGGATTCGAACCTCCGAAGGCGATCCGCCGGCAGATTTACAGTCTGCTGCATTTGACCAGACTTTGCTACCCCTCCGGGTATCAATAATTAAGGAACAGATATTTTAACCGTTCCAGTAAAATAAGTAAACAGAATTGTTTCCCTGCTCCCCCACGCCGCATCCCTGCGGCTGAAACCCTGAGGGGCATCCCCTCAGACTCCCCGGTCGTCGGTTCAGGGTGGGTTGGTGTTTAACCTTGAACCCTGAACTTTGAACATTGAACTGATTTTAAGCCGGCGGCCGGATTCGAACGCCCCGACTTCGCCTCCTGCTCTTTGAGGGGGCCCACTGCGTGGGGGCCACTTTTTCGTAATTAACCTGTTCTGTGAACTTTTATCTGCCATTGGCTGAAATTATTCACAAAACCTCCATGGCAAATGGTTCCCCCTCAACGGTCGCTATTGCTCCCTGCTCCCCCACGCCGCATCCCTGCGGCTGAAACCCTGAGGGGCATCCCCTCAGACTCCCCGGTCGTCGGTTCAGGGTGGGTTGGTGTTTAACCTTGAACCCTGAACTTTGAACATTGAACTGATTTTAAGCCGGCGGCCGGATTCGAACCGACGACCTGAGCTTTACAAGAGCCCCGCTCTGCCAACTGAGCTACGCCGGCATAGAGGTTGTCACATTAATCACCGTCCTGGTCACGGTGATTTATGCGACAGCCTCTACATTTTTTCTGTTTCAAAACTTGTTGTATAATGTACAATCATATCGCTGATTTTTAAAGTGTTTTGTGGATAAAAATCAATAAAAGTTATGAAGCTGCCTTTTCGAGGCGGTCTATAGATCCGGGCAAAACATATCGGGTAAAGGAGCCGAAATAATGACCATTGAAGATATCGACGATAAGCTTTTTACACTGATCAGCGGACTGAACAAATTTGACGACGATCAGATTAATGAATTGATGAAACTGAAAGCGCAATCGGATCGCACTCTTGCTTATCATCTCCTTGATAAAAACATCGTTGATGATTTTGAAATGCGCGGTTACTTAGAAGAAATTACGGGTTACGAAGCATTTGACCCTAATTACATCGACTGGGATAAAGAGCAAAAAATAGAATATTCCCGTCTGCTGCCGGTCGGCCTGATGAAGGAAAATTTTATTTTCCCGATTAATAAAAAAAGCAACAAACTGGGGCTGGCAATGCTTAATCCCACCGACGAAAAAATAAAAAAAATTGTCGCGGCTCGCTGCGGTTGTGAAATCGATGCTTTTGTCGCCCATGAAAAAGCTTTTGAGCTCTCTTTTAATAAAAATCTGGAAGGACTGGAAGAAGAACCCTGCCAGCCTGATTTTGAGAAAAAAGGATATTTTTACGAACCGATAGACCGACTGAAAAAAGAAACCCTTTCCCTGCTCAACCAGGAAGATAACTGGCAGAAAGACGATGAGGTTTTTAATAAAGTTCTCCATGAAACCCCGGTGTTACTCCTGGTGCAGGAGATCATAAATGAAATCATGGCCGGCGGGGCGAGTGATATCCATTTTGAACCGTTTGAGGATAAATACAGGATTCGTATTCGCCGGGACGGGAACTTAAAAACGATGTGGGAGTTTCCTAAATCGTTTGGCCCGGTTATTAACGGACGTATTCTACTGGCTGCAGGTCTTGATCCACGTCCCGATCCCCTGCCCCGCGATGCAAGAATCGGTTACAGTCTGGTTTATAAGCATAATATAGAATACAGGGTTTCAGTCCTGCCAGTACTGGCCGGGGAAAAGATAGTCCTGCGCAGTATCGATCTCGACGAGGGAACTATTCCTCTGGATGTAATGGGATTCAGCGAACGTGATCTCAAAGTTCTACGCAAGGGTTTAAGCCAGCCAACCGGTATGGTGCTGATTACCGGTCCCACTGGAAGTGGAAAAACCACAACTCTCTACTCGGCTCTTGAAGAGCGTAATGACGAGTCAATATCGATTACCACCGCTGAAGATCCGGTGGAAGCCAACCTTGAAGGAATCTGCCAGGTTTCCTGCGGCAGCGAGGAGGAAGAAGGAGTCAGCTTTGCCGCCGCCTTGAAAAGTTTTCTGCGCCAGGACCCTGATATTATTATGGTCGGCGAGATAAGAGACAAAGAAACCGGAGAAATTGCTATTGAAGCGGCGATGACCGGCCACCTGGTCCTCTCCACCCTGCACACCAACAGCTCCGCTGAAACAGTGAACCGGCTTCTGAACATGCAAATCCCCCCTTATTTGATTTCTGCCGGTTTATCGGTCGTCCTGGCCCAACGTTTAATCCGCACCCTCTGTGACAACTGTAAAAAAGAAGCGGGACCTCCAGACGACATTTTCACAAAGTTTAATCTAAATCCGGACGATTTTTCTGATTTTACTTTTTACGAAGCGACAGGCTGCGAAAAATGCGAAAACGGCTATAAGGGCCGTACCGGCCTGTTTGAAGTTCTGGAAATAGATGATAATATCCGGGAAGGTATTTTTAACCGGGAATCAATCCAGCAAATAGAAAAAAGAGCCCATGACCAGGGTTTTACCTCTCTGCTTGAGGACGGATTTGGAAAAGTAAAACAGGGTATAACAACCCTCGAAGAAGTTATGGCTCGAACAGTATAAAAACAGGTTAACTCACGAGAAGAGCCGCTACAGCGCCAAAAAAATAACTCCGGATTCGGGTTGAATCAAAAATGTGGTATCAGAACCTTACCAGTGATTTGTCACGCTGCTCTTACACATCCGTGTGTTTGCAGCATTAGCACATCCATGTCCGGTAAGCCGCCTGGCTGTTGGCAGGTTCTGTGTGGTACCTATATTTTTCCCGATTCCTGATTTGATAACCGAATTAACACTAAAAACTGCTGGTTTATGAGGAGAATATTCCATGGAAGACGTTAACTGGTTTGAAGAGTTACTAAAAAAAAATCGGAGAATTTCAACTCATCAACCAGGATAAAATAAATCCGACAGTCAGTGATCATAAAAGCAGGATTGATCTTGTTACTGAAGTTGACAGAGAAAGCGAACGACTCCTTGTCTCCCGGCTGCTGCGGCGTTATCCCGATGACGGTATTTTAGCCGAAGAAGAATTAAGCCGGGAAGGCACAAGCGGACGACGCTGGATCATTGATCCGCTGGACGGCACTACAAACTATGTCCATCATCATCCATTTTTTGGAATAT
>JBKGYI010000172.1:0-4041 GCA_046546195.1 bacterium
AGTGCTGCCCTCTGGGTGAATAATTCATGATTCTCATGAATTATTCAGGTTAAAAGTGTGGTTAAGCGCCGGGCAAGAATAATATTCAATAATTTTCAGGATCCTGGTGTTAACTCGCAACTAACAACCCCCAACCCGCAACTCGCGCTTTACCACTCCGGCCGAGCAGTGGCAGGTGGTCTTATTTACGGGTTTAAGCGAACCTCATGGTTCAGGATGAACCGTTTTTGAGGTTTGCTTACCTCACAGCGGCTCCGGAGGAGTCCGCGAGAATGAGTAAATAAGATTCCCTGCCGCTGCAACCCGCTCACAAAATCTCAGACTACAAGAATCAAACCAAAACCGTAACCCCATCAGGTCGTAACAGGATGCAGGGATGAACGCAGGACAAGGAAACAGTGTTCACTCATTCTCAGGGGCCATCCTTGCCCTGCTCGTATCTTGTTTCAGGATCCTGGTGTTAACTCGCAACTAACAACCCCCAACCCGCAACTCGCGCTTTACCACTCCGGCCGAGCAGTGGCAGGTGGTCTTATTTACGGGTTTAAGCGAACCTCATGGTTCAGGATGAACCGTTTTTGAGGTTTGCTTACCTCACAGCGGCTCCGGAGGAGTCCGCGAGAATGAGTAAATAAGATTCCCTGCCGCTGCAACCCGCTCACAAAATCTCAGACTACAAGAATCAAACCAAAATCCCTAACTCCACCAGTCCGTGACAGGATGCAGGGATGAACGCAGAACAAGGAAACAGTGTTCGCACATTCACAATGGGTCATTTCTTGCTCTTCTCTGGCTTTGATTTTTTAACCCACTATCCTCCCAGATATAATGTGGTTCCATGCACAACGATAGATTTTTTACCTCCGGGCCCAGCATTCTTTTTAACTTTTTATATGCTTCGCTGCGCCGCCGGCGCGGATAGCGGTATTTACCGTCGGGTCCTTTAATCAGTTCGTCACGCAGAAAATCACGCCCGGGAAATCTTTTTTGCATAATTTTGTCAAACCCGGCGGGAAAACGAAAAGTACCGGCAACGATGTAACTTATTTCATTTAAATCCAGGTGCTGTTTTAATTGTTTTATCATACCTGAGTATTCTGTTTTCCAGTTTTCGCTCAAAATTATCGGATCAAAACGGATTCCAACTTTGAATCCGGCCTTCAGCATATACTGCATGGCTGCCAGCCGTTGTTTGAATGGCGCGGAAAAAAGTTCTAACCTATTTACTTTTTTCGGTGGTGAGATCGTCCAGCAGAATACTCCGTTAGGATGTGGATTCAATTTATCGGGGAGATTATGGACATGATGGGATTTTGTCCGTATTTCCAGCCGACCGTTTTTATCTTCGAAAAACTTCCAGAGCTCGGGCAAAATGTTAAGTAACGGTTCCAAATAAAGCCCGTCGCTTAACTCACCAAGGGAAAAATCATACATTTTCGAACTGTTTTTCTTAGCAAAAAAATCATCCAACTGGTTTATCATTTCAGCAGTATTAAGGTTAGCAACCGGATAATGGCGGGATAGATACCCCTGCAGGTAGCAGTAGCAGCAATCCATAACACAGCCTTCTACCGGCAGCAAACACCACTCGTCTTTACCTACTATCCGGGGAGCGGCCGGCCAGAGTTTTATGAACTTTTTCCTTGCAGCAGTGAGCTGCAGGCAGCTTTTCTGGTTGCGGATACTGTCGGTTCGAAAGGCAGCGTTCGCCGCTATTTCCAACCCGTAACCGGTTGCTTTTGAGAGAACTTTTTTTAACCGGGGATTATTTTTATAAGAGTTATCCACCGCTATTTTTTTCAAAGCGGGCCGGAAAGATATCTTGTCTAAACGAAGTCGAGAAGGCTTTGACATCTTTTGATCTGTTCTATTATTTTTTCTACTTCCACATCGCGGTGCCAGCGAAATTTAAAATCGAGGTAATCCCCCTCAAAATTAGGGGGCGGCGAAACTTTTATTTTGTTAGAAACCCCGCTATCTGTTAGCCTTTTTTTAAAACGACGTCTGGTGGCACTTGTTTCGGGATAAGCGCGTGTTTCTATTTTTTTCAAAAGTTGTTCCCCCGCCTGGTGGGAGTTGCTCCCTTCACTGCTTTTGAGGAGTATTTCCTCCCACTCTCCGCCGGATAATTTTTTCAAACTACGGACAGCTTCTCCCAGCCGGCGCGCCTGTTGCACGGTCAGGTGTATCTTTTTGTCACCGATTTTTTCAAACAATTTCCGGCGTAGCCGGGTCGGTATCTCCAGCAGATGTTTTATCAGCTTAACCGAAATATCCAGATTGTGAATTCTATCGGCCATTTTTCCGGGCAAATCGGGCAGCAGACGGTAACATTCCAGCCAGTCTTCGGAGTTTGGGATATTCAAAAGACTGGGGAGCTGCTGTTCATTGTTAATTAAATTTAAAATAAATCCTTTTTCCAGAGGGGAAATATCACGGTAGCGCTGCCATAAAAGGAGTGTGGCCAACCAGTCCGGGACGGAACAATTTTTGACAATAATTACATCCTGCTCCGGGGCCGGTGACTGCTGGGGGTTATAGAGAGTGCTGTATTCTTCATCACTTTTTTTCAACCAGAATAGCTCGGGAATTGAATCTGTGTTTGGGGAAGAAATACGGCATTTATCGAGAAGTCGACAGGGTTTTATTAAGTTACCGCTAATGCGGCTTGTTGTGTATTCCAAGTTTTTTTAAAAAGGTATTCCGGGCTGGAATTCAGGATCTTTCAGAGCCTTCTCAATATCAAGGACATCATCGAAATCCTCGATTGAATCTTCGGATTCTTTATGCATCAACCCCGATTCGATCAGGGTGAAAACTATTTTGCCGAAATCACTTGTTTCAAAAATTCCCCACTCGTTAAAAACACACCAGGCCAGATCGCCGAATTCCTCCCGCGCATAAGCAATAAGAGCCCGGGTGAACTCCTCACCGCTGAGGTGGCGGGGATAACCTATCCGGTCGGTGGCCCAGTTAATGGCTTTGAATAGAAACAGGTACGCTTCGCGCCCATAGCGAGGGTTTGCAAGCGCAACTTCGGTTATTTTATCCATAAGATGAATTTCGAGTCCCTCAATCATTATTAAAACCACCCGTTAACTTTTTGGGTATTTTAGATTTATCCTGATTGAAACTAACTCCGTTCAGGATAAAAAATCTGGTTATCCGCCAACTTCTATATTTTATCGCTTAATAACTGTTTAAACAAATAAAAATTCTGGCTACTGCTAATTTTCCTTCCGGCGCCGCGGGCAAACTGCCAGCTGCCGGTCAGTCAGTGTCTGCGGCCTGCAGTTTTTCAGTCACCAGCCGGCTGATTTTTTTGAATTTTTTTGCGCCATTTGATTCCGGTTCTGAAAAAACAAGCGGTGTCCCTTCATCTCCGCTGCTGCGCAGGTTTTCTTTAAGGGGGATTCGACCCAGCATCTCAACACCCAATCGTTTTGCCTCCCGTTCTCCCCCGCCACTGCCAAATATCTCGCTTTTATGTCCACATTCCGGGCAGATAAAACCGGCCATGTTTTCAATTATGCCCAGAACAGATGTACCCATTTTTCTAAACATCTGGGTACCTTTGCGCACATCGCTGAGAGCTACTTCCTGGGGGGTGGTAACTATTATCGCCCCGGCAACCGGTATTAACTGAAGCAGTGAAAGCTGGGTGTCACCGGTTCCCGGCGGCAGGTCAATGACCAGGCAATCAAGATCATCCCACACTACATCGCGCAGGAGCTGTTTGACCGCTTTGCTAACCATCGGTCCGCGCCAGATAACTGGTTCTTCGGGGTTAATAACCAGTCCCAGGGACATAACCTGCAGCCCTCGATAATCAAGCGGCATAATCTTATCCGCGTTTTTTCCTCCAATCTCGGGGCGCTCATTCAGACCAAACATCGTCGGTATACTGGGTCCGTAAATATCCAGATCCAGCAGCCCGGACCGCAGCCCCTCGCTCTGGAAAGCCGCGGCAAGGTTTGCGGCCACGGTAGATTTACCAACCCCCCCTTTACCGCTGGCAACGGCTATTACATTTTTAACCCC
>JBKGYI010000173.1:0-3988 GCA_046546195.1 bacterium
CGTCTGGCGGTTTATTCTGATCGCCCGGAGCTTGAATACCGGTTTAAAATTCTTGATACTTTTATCGTTAATGCTCTTGCTCTGCCAGGTGGCTATGTTTATATAACCCGGGGGCTTTTGAGGGAGATTGAAGACGAGGCCGAACTGGCTGGTATCCTTGCCCACGAGATAGCTCATATTACCGCTTACCACGCGATCAAACGGACGCAGCTTGCCCTGACAACAATAATAACAGCCGTGGCTGCCGCCGGTCAGACCGGTGGTCGCAGTCTGCCCGGTGGACTGATGGCCACGGATATGATGGCCCGTGGATATACCCGCAGCGCCGAGGATGAAGCGGATAAACTGGGAATGCGCTATGCGGCCCGGGCGGGCTATGATTTGCGCGGTTTGATCCGGGCCCTGGAAAGATTGAAAGAGTTGAGCAATGAAATACCGGATGATGAACTTATATTTCTGCGTACCCATCCATATCTCGAGGAGCGGATCAGAAGTGCCGGGATGCGTGATTTTTATTCCCGGCTCCAGTCTTCTGATACTCCGCTGGTGAACCGCCAGCGTTTTCAGCGTTATCGCCGTCGCTATCTGTTTACCGATTATGAAGAAGGTCTGCTTGCCGAGCTGGATAAGCTGATTGAGTTTTATAAAAAACAGGACGTTAGTGGAATAAGAGAAGTCTTATATGAAGATTTTGAAGCGGGCACCGGGGATGATATTCGCAGCAAAGAAGAGTTTGCCGAGGAACTTGGCGGACGGTTTGAATCAATAGAGAAAATTGAATATGATTATCGTTTGATGGAGCTGGATGCGGGTGATACCGATGCCCGGATTGTTTATAGTTACAGAGAAAAAAATTGGTTAAAAAATAAGGAATATCCTGATGTAATTAGAAATTATCAGGAGTTTATCTGGAGGCGCGAGGAAGACGAATGGAAATTAATGAGACTCCGCTGAGAAAAACAAAATCTGTTCTGCTCAAGGCCCTTCGCGATATTTTGCGCCCGGTTATAACCGAACTGGTTGTTCTGGAACTGTTCGCCGGCTCGGGACGGGTCAGTCTGGCGCTGCTGGAGGAAGGAGCCGCCAGATCTTACTGCGTTGATTTGCGCGAGTCACCGCTGCAGGACGAACGTATAAAATGGTATCGCCAGGATGTAGAAACATTTTTGAATTATGGACCACCCGAAGAGGTGGGATTAGTCTTTATGGATCCTCCTTACGACATGGGTTATCCTCTCCGGCTGCTAAAAAAACTGGCCGCCAGCTCCTGGTTGAAAAAAGAGGCAATTATTGCTGTGGAAACCCGGTCCGGTGTTGAAGAGCTACCGCCGGTGGTAGAGGATAAATTTTATCTGATGCGCCGCCGCCGCTATGGAGGCAGCATGCTCTGGATTTACCAGGCTGATCGCGAAAAACCCGTAGAAGAAGAACTGCCTGAGGAAACTGTCGATGTTGAATAAAAAACTGGAAAAACTGTCTTTACTTTTGGCTAAAAAAAATTATCGGCTTGCAGTGGCAGAATCCTGTACCGGGGGCCTGCTGGGGGCAAAAATAACCGGTCTTCCGGGCAGCTCTCACTACTTTTCGGGAGGGGTAATAGCATACTCCAATAGGATAAAAACTTCCCTGCTTGGTGTGGAAGAAAAACTTCTTATTAGCCATGGAGCCGTCAGCAAAGAGGTGGCCGAGCGAATGGCAACAGGTGTTCGCGAGCGCTTTGGTGTTCCTTTTTCCATTTCTACAACCGGCATTGCCGGACCTGGCGGAGGGAGCGAGGAAAAACCTGTGGGACTGGTTTATATTGGAGTTTCCAGCCCGACCGGAAATGAAGTTGTGAAAAATAATTTTACTGGAAACCGCCATCAAGTAAGGGAGAAAACTGTAAATGCCGCCCTGATACTGGCAATCAATAACCTCACACACAGTTCATAGTTTATAGTTGAAACTTTACTGGCCTGTTATTTGTGCAAAATCTCCGAAACTTTCATATAATCTATGCAGGTTTAAATATTAGTTTTGTGCGGTTTGCTTATTACGTTGAAAGGATGGACTTAATGCGTTTGTTTCTGGGAATTCCCTGTCCGAGGTCGGTGGCTTCCGAACTGGCGGAGGCTTTTCAAGAATTGAAAGAGATTGAAGGCTTGAAACCGGTGGCTGTAGAAAATTATCATATTACTGTAAAATTCCTGGGGGATGCGGGAGCTGATTTCTGCCGCCGGCTTGATTCTGGTTTTCAGAGAATGCTGCCCGCGGTGGGGCCTTTGCAGCTTAAATTAAAACATGTGGGAGTATTTCCCAATATAAGCAATCCACGGGTTATCTGGGGCGGAATCAGGCCCCGGAAGGAACTCATTGAGCTGAATGAAGCTGTGGAAAAAATAACCGCGGAGCTGGGGATAAAAGAAGAAAAGCGTGATTATCATCCCCATGTCACAATCGGGCGGATAAAAAAACCGCCGGCTGACAGGCATCTGCTTGTTCAATGGCTGAAAAAATACGGGAATGAGGAATTCGGCCAGTTTCAGGCCCCTCATCTCGTTTTATATGAGAGTGAGCTGACCGCTGAGGGACCGGTTTATAAGGAGGTAATGAAGTGGCCGATATAAAAGAGGCATTTTTGATTTCGCTGTATAATAGAGAACCCTACCGGAGCTGGCTTACGCAGCTTGCCGGGCGGGACAAATACGAAATAATAGCCAGCGCCGGAACTGCCGGCTGGTGTGAATCGCTGGGCATTGACTGTCGGACGGTGGAGGAGGTTTTTGCTATTTCGCCCCGCCTTGACGGTAAAGTTAAAACCCTGCAACCCGACATCTACACCGCGATTATGGCTTCGAGCAGGGAAGAGCTACCCGAAGGAGTGCCGCTGATTGCGGGGGTCTGCATTGATCTGACCCCGCCGGAAGCATCCGCCGGGGATGATTTTGAAAAGATAGACATAGGAGGAGTGGGGCTGTTGCGGGCTGCTGCTAAAAGTTATAAAAATGTGGAGGCTATTGCTTCCCCGCCGGCCGCCCGGTTTGCCAGTGAGAAATATCCCCTTACTGAGGCGGACAGAAGACACCTGGCCACGCTGGCGATCGAACAGACTCTGCGCTATGACAAACATTTTTTATCCCGTCTTAATCCCGGCTTGAACTCGCCGCTGGCCGAGAGATTATCGCTTAAACCGGTGCACGAGCTGCGTTACGGTGAAAACCCCGCCCAATCAGCATATATTGGTTCCGACCTTTTTTCCGCGTCCGAGCTGCCGTTTGTTCAGCTTGCCGGGGCCGAACTCTCTTATACCAACTGCCTTGATCTTGAGTCGGTGGCCCGTCTTGTGCGGCCGGCCGATAAGTATGAGGTTGTCGTGGTTAAACACACCAATCCCACCGGCTGGGCTATAGGTTCTGACGGTCTGCAGACGGTTAAAAATGCCTGGGAGGGCGACCCCAAGAGTGCTTACGGGGGTTTTATGGCCATTAATAAACAGGTCGATCTTCGCCTGGCCGAACAGATAGTTGATTATTTTCTGGAAGGAGTTGTCGCTCCTTCTTTTACAGCTGAAGCACTTGAAAAGTTAAAGGAACGCGAGCGACTGCGGGTGATTGCCTGGCCGGCTGATTTGAAACAGGAAGCGCCGGAAACACTTTGCTCTTTTACAGATGATTTTTATCTCTGCCAGAGCGCTCTGCCAGAGGGAAAAAACGAATCAGGATGGGAAGTAGTTTCGAAGCGCCAGCCTTCAGAACAACAGTTTGCGGGCTTAAAACGGGCCTGGCGTATCTGTCGCCATGTAACCAGTAATGCCGCTGTGCTTGCCGGTGAAGATATGGTTTTAGGAGTTGGAGCCGGCCAGCAGAGCAGGGTGGATGCTGTTGAGCTGGCCATAACCAAGTATAAACGCTACCATGCCGCGGCGGATACCTTAGTTCTGGCTTCCGATGGTTTTTTTCCATTCCCTGATAATATTGAGCTGGCCGCTGAAGCAGGAGTTGAGGCGGTG
>JBKGYI010000174.1:0-3983 GCA_046546195.1 bacterium
GAATCCGGATATAACTGCTGAAAACTCCGGTATACTTCCAGACTTTCCCCGGGGGCTCCCCGGTCACGATGATATTCGGCTAATTCTATGCTGAGTCGCTGATGACGAATTGATTTTGGCGTATTATCCAGGGTTGTTTGATAGTAAAACACAGCCGAATCCGGGCTGGTCAGATGGTTTGCATATAAACGGGCAAGTCTCAGCGCAGCTTCGTCGGCCGGAAAAGCAAGTTTTTGCCGGCTGGCTACTACCTGCCTGTAAGTTTCTGCGGCGGTACCATACTCGGCAAGAGATTCATAGGCCAGCCCCCGGTTAAAAAGTATATCTTCCGACGGGCTATTTTGGTAAAACATACAACCGGCATTAAGAAACAGGACAAAGACAAAAAATATCCCGAGCCGGAAATAGCCCGTTCGCAAATTCATCAGTTTATCCTTCACTCATAAGAACCAGGCCGGAAATAATGTTTGATTTTCTCATATAACCCGGTATCAATCCCGGGAACCCGGCGCAGATCTTTGCGGCGACCAAAACGTCTTATATCCTCTCGATACCATTTTATTCTACCGGCCAGGCGGGGACTCAAACCCTCAATATTTTTTAGCTTATCCAGACTGGCAGTATTGGGATCAAGCAAACGGGCCGGTTTCTGTTCGGGTTTTTCAACTTCTTTTTCAGTATCCGCATCCCTGGTATCGGCACCGTCTTCAATTTTTACAAGCTGAGCGGTATCCAGTCCGTCGCTGGCAGAGGCCAGGTGCTGGCGTAACCGTTTATTTTCCCGTCTGAGACGTGCAAGCTGTGTTTGCATCTGGCTGGATTCCGATTTCAGATCTGTAACCACCGTATCCCTGTAGTAGGCAGTACTGTCGGCAAACTGCTGCGAACGAACTTCCGACCGTTCAAGCTGGTCTTGACAGCGGCGCATTTTTTCTTCAAACTCAATGCGCATCGCTTCAGAGTCAGCAAGCAGCTGTTCTATATTTACTTCCTCTTCTGCTTCGACTTCAGTATCAGCTTCGTCCTTTTCTTCCTCGAACTTTGGCAATTCAACTCGCCCGCTCTCTGCATCAGTATCTCCCTGTTCTTTCTGTTGTTTTTGATCCTTTTCTTGTTGTTCTTGATCATCTTGATCTTCATCTTCAAGATCAAGTTCAGGAAGTTCCAGTTCAAGCCGGGAGCGCTGTCTTTCGTTTTGAACCACAGTCTGAGATTCATCAGGTGCAAAATCAAAACAGAAACCTGCTTCAGCTACCAGGATAGCCGCAGCAAAAACAAACAACACCGGTAAAACATTTTTACCAAAAGACATTGTCATCACCCTTAAATAAAGTATCTTTACCTTAACTTTAATATTAAACCAATAAAAATCTTTAAATAAAAGCCTTATCTTATTTTTCTGGAAAAAATATCCGGGCGCTGAATATTACTCTTCGTCCCAGCGATGCGGTTTACCGGTCAAAGCACGCCAGCGCCCGGCCAGCAGATTTTCCCGAACCTGATAATTACAACTGCGGTAGAAACGCAGCAGCCACTTCGTATATTCAGGATTCCCCTGCCGCTGGCGATAGGCATTTTCAAGATAAAATTGCGCCTGGTCATGTTCTCCCAGCTTAAAAGCAGCACGGCCGGTCTGAAGTAGTAATTCAGGTACACCTCTAAATTCCGAAAGATAAAGTTTACCTTTAAGTAACGCACGGGTAAAATAGCCCTTATTAGCTAACAAACGCAAATGTTTGGCAGCGGAATCTTTGTTTATTATTCTACTATCGAAAGCAAATTCTAACAATTGTAGCTGAGCCTCATCTTGCCCATCAAAAACTTTTAGGATCGATTCTACCAAACAGGGATCGGGGGTTACTTTAAGTATCGAGCGCCCCACTTCAAGTGCTGAATCAACAGAATCCTGCTTCAATATTAATTTTAATTTTAATTTTATACCACCCGGATGGGCCGGATGTTCGACAAATAGCCGATCAAGATAATTGGCAGCCTCGGCTATTTCATTAATCTGAATGCTATCACGAGCAGCCAGATAATATTGCGGCGGGGCGGTCAAACGAATGTTTTCGCAGCCGGCCCGGGCGGGATTCAACAAGCAAACTGTTAGGGCAAAAACAACTGTTACGATAACAATCGGAATACTTAATTGTTTTTTAAGCCGGCTCGCAGCAGGTAAAAGATCGCCCCTCTGCCAAAAAGACACCGCTAATTTAAATATTTTCATTATTTTCCATCCAATCGATAATATATTCGGTAATAATATCTTCCGGCGGTTTAATCTGACAGCGGTTTAAGTTATATCCTTCAGCCGAACGAGCAAGTTCAAGGCTCCGCTCAAAAAGCAGCCGCGGGGAAAAAGAGTCCGCAATTGCAGCCGGACCTTTCCGAACAAAATACTCGGCATTCAAACGCTGGTGCTCGTCAGCGGCAGCGGCGAACGGAAACCGCAGGGCGGGAGTATCATAATAGGCCAATTCACTCAATGCTCCGGCGCCACAGCGACTCCAGACACAATCAGCCGCCCCTATTATCGCCGGGAGTCGTTGTTCGAAATCAACCTGTCGAAAAACGGTTTCATCAGGGAACTGCTCACAGAGATCAAGGCCAAATTTTCCCCGGACGTAAAATATTTTCCAGCCATGCTCAATAAAATAATTGGCTGTTTTCTCAAGATACTGCGACATTTCCCTGGACCCCTGTGACCCCCCGGTTACAAGTAAAAAAGGTTTTTCAGTAAACCAGTCGTCAGCACAGGGAGTCTGTCGACGAACCGGGTTTCCGGTCACCAGGTCCTGCCCGGTTCCGCTGGCAGATAGCGGTTCGAACCCCCAGAAACAACACCGGGCGCTGGAAGCAAACAGCCTGTTTGTCCGACCCATCAGTCTATTCTGTTCCTGAATAAATATTGGTATTTTCTTGAGGCGAGCCGCCGTTAAAACTGGAACTGCCGGATAGCCTCCAAAACTTATAACTGCGTCTACAGCTTTAAGTAAACTCCAGGAATACTTTAATGCGCCAGTCATTTTAAGTAAACAGCGCATCCGGGAAAAAACGCCCCCCTGCCAGCCTTCGGTATCCAGCCGAATATAATTGTTTTTTATTTCATTTATAAGAGGATTGGATACAGCGGCGGAAGAAACAACCCGAACCGTATTACCCGTTTTTTCGAGTTGAGAAGCAACAAGTTTTGCCGGAACAAGATGACCGCCGGTCGGGCCACAGGCGATAACAAACCGGAACATTTTACATTCTTTCTTCGATTAATCTGCGGGCCTCATGAGCCCATTCTGTTTTCGGAGCAATTTTTATTGTTTCCATCAGGCGGAAGAAAGCTTCGTCGCGGGCATTCTGTTCTAAAAGCCGACGGCCGACAAGCAGATTCCAGCGGGCTCTTTCGGGATCATTGGCCCGCTCCATAATCTCTTCCGACCAGTTGCCGAGGAACCGTTCTAACTCCCGATCCTGGCCGCTTTCGAGCAGTAACTCAGCCCGCAAAATAAGATAACGGGCGGGAACCACATCTACCTTATCGATTGCCGTCCTCAAATTAGCAAAAATATTTTCCAAATCACCGTCAAGCGCTCGTTCAATTACAGCAGCCTGGTAAAAATCATCCGGTCGGGGCCGGCGTTTTAAAACTTCGCTTATATTATTCCAGGCAACCTGGTATTCCCCCATAAGCAAAGCCTGTTCAGCACGCTGGCGAAAATGATCAACACCTTCTTCGAGAGCTTCTTCGGCAGTATCGCTAAAATCAAAATCCCCGGCGATTTCATAAATACGAGTGTCAGAAAGCAACCCTCTTATCCGTCTTGAAAGTTCCTCCTCCAACTGTTCACTTTTTTGCCGGTATTCTTCAGTTAATTTTTTCTGTTCCTCGAAATTATTTCTGTATTCGGTGGCCGAACGAATAAAGCGTCTGTTTTCTTCCTCCTGGCGCCGCAGTTCCTGAAGAACCCGAGCCCTTTCTTCACGACGCT
>JBKGYI010000175.1:0-3963 GCA_046546195.1 bacterium
CTGGCCGACGCCAGCGACGAGGCACAGTTCAAAGAGCTGGAAACCCTCGGCGCGTTGACAGAACGGGCCTGGAAAAACGGAGTCCAGGTAATGGTCGAAGGTCCCGGCCACATCCCCTATGATCAC
The DNA here is from genome assembly GCA_046546195.1 of bacterium. Taxonomy (GTDB): domain Bacteria; phylum T1Sed10-126; class T1Sed10-126; order T1Sed10-126; family T1Sed10-126; genus CAYTSZ01. Next base: position 127 of record JBKGYI010000175.1, read on the forward strand.
ATCGAATATAATATGAAATTGCAGCGCAAACTCTGCCACGGCGCTCCCTTTTACGTGCTGGGACCGATTGTCAGTGATATTTTTCCCGGTTATGACCACATCACAAGCTCTATCGGAGCCACCGCCGCCGCCTACCACGGCGCGGCAATGCTCTGCTATGTAACCCCCAGCGAACACCTGGGGCTGCCCGATAAAGAAGATGTCCGGGAGGGCTGCGTCGCTTATAAAATAGCCGCCCACTCGGCCGATATCGCCCTGGGGATTCCCGGCAGCAGAGTTCGGGATGATGAAATGGCCGCGGCCCGGGCAAAAATGGACTGGGAAAAACAGTTTGAACTAAGTTTCGACCGCCCCAGGGCCTGCAGCTACTATGAACGCAATTTAGCCTCGGGAAAAGATTTCTGCACAATGTGCGGCCGCGACTGGTGCTCGGTGCGCATCAACAAGGAACTGCAAAACAAACAGGGTCCAGCACAGGTTTTGAAAAAATAACTTTCTGAAGCGGTTTTGTTTAAGTCTTTCCCTCTGTATGCTATTATTTACAGCCTTTACGGGGTAAACATTATCAATCTAAATTAACAGGAGAATTTTTAATGGCAGAAAAAATAAGTATTCATATTAAGAACAATGAGAAATCACTTGAAATAGAAAGCTCTACGACTTTAGCTGAAATCGCTGAAGAAAACGGGTTCGAGACAGCACTGGGCGCCACCATAGACGGCAACCTCTGTGACCTGCGAGATATACCTAAAAACAATGCCAGCATACGGTTTGTCTTCTATGAAGACCCCGAAGGCAAAGAAATCTACTGGCACACCAGTTCACACATCATGGCCCATGCTGTAAAACGCTACGTCGACGGGCCGGTGAAGCTAGCAATCGGGCCGGCCATTGAAGATGGTTTTTATTATGATTTTGATCTGCCTGAAAATCTTTCCGAAGATGACCTCTATCACATCGAGGGAATAATGAAACAGATTATAAAACAGGATCTGCCGATCAAACGCCGCTCCCTGGAAAAAGAAGCGGCCAAACAGATGCTCTCCGAAAAAAAAGAAAAATACAAGTTAGAGCTATTAGAGGGGCTGGAAGGGAAACCCAGTTTCTATTCCCAGGGCGAGTTCGAAGATTTATGTGCGGGCCCTCACCTGCAATCAACCGGCCAGGTTGGCGCTGTCAAACTTACAAAACTGGCCGGCGCTTACTGGCGCGGCGATGAAAACAACGAAACCCTGCAGAGAATATACGGGATTGCTTTCCGGTCGCCAGAAGAACTGGAAAAATACGAGGAACGGTTAGAAGAAGCCAAAAAACGCGATCACCGCCGGCTGGGAAGAGAACTTGATCTTTTCCATATCGAGGACAAAGTAGGACCCGGCCTGGTAATCTGGCACCAGAAAGGGGGGCGAATACGGACACAGATAGAGAATTACTGGCGCGAGCAGCATTTAAACGGCGGTTATGACCTTGTTTATACCCCGCACCTCGCCCGCGAAGAGTTATGGGAAATAAGCGGTCACCTCTCCCATTACAAAGAAAACATGTTCCCCGCCCTGGAAATGGAAGACGAAAACTACCGGGTCAAGCCGATGAACTGTCCTTTTCACATGCAGATTTTTAACAGCCAGACCCGTTCATACCGTGATTTGCCGCTAAGGCTGGCCGAGCTGGGCACGGTCTACCGCTACGAAAAATCAGGAGTGTTACATGGTTTACTGCGTGTGCGCGGTTTCACCCAGGACGATGCCCATATTTTCTGCCGGCCCGACCAGCTTGAGCACGAACTGGTCGGGCTGCTGAAATTCACGACAGATATGCTCTCGACTTTTGGTTTTAAAGAATACGAAATATTCCTGAGCACCCAGCCCGATGATTTTGTTGGCAGCCAGGATCACTGGGATCTGGCCACCGATTCACTGCGCAATGCACTTGAAAAAGCCGGACTACCTTACGAGATAGATCCCGGCGAAGGAGTTTACTACGGCCCGAAAATCGACCTGAAAATCAAAGATTCTCTGGACCGCAAGTGGCAGTGCAGCACAATCCAGGTAGATTTCAATATCCCGGAAAGATTTGACGTGGAATACACCGACAGCGACGGAGAAAACAAGCGGCCAATAATGATTCACCGGGCTTTATTCGGTTCTCTGGAACGTTTTTTCGGGTGCCTGGTAGAGCATTACGGCGGCGCCTTCCCTCCCTGGCTGGCTCCGATGCCGGTCTGGATACTTCCCATAAGCGACAGTAACAACAGTTACGCCGAGGAGGTTCGCAAACAGTTTTCCAGAGCAGGAATCCGCACCGAAATACAGTATCCTGATGAAAGCCTGGGAAAACGGATTCATAACGGAATTAGCTCAAAAATCCCTTTCCTCCTAATTGCCGGTGAAAAAGAGGCCGAAAGTGACACGGTGGAATTTCGTCCTTATGGCAGCGAGAATAGTTTTTCCCTTTCTATCCTCGAGGCTATCGAAAAAATAGAACTATCGATAAAGAATAAAATATTCATTCACGAATAAGAAATCGATTTGATTTTGTAATCCGGTCCCGGATAACCCAACTCCGCCGGACGGTGCTATTTATATTTAATTTTAAAAAAGAACATAAAATGCTTTCCTAAAGCGGGGAATGTATAATAAAATAGATAGAAGTAGTTGTATCGTTAAATAATAATAGCTCGTTTATTTTTACTGGAGGTGCTCTTGATAGCAAAACCGGAAGAAAGAGTCCGCGTTAACGAAGAAATAAAAGAAAACAAGGTCCGTCTGGTAACCGAGGACGGGGAGCAGGTGGGAGTATTAGACCTGAAAAGTGCCCTTGAGAAGGCCCGCAGTGCCGACAAGGATCTTGTCGAGGTAGCCCCCAACGCCAGTCCTGTAGTAGTCAAGATGATGGACTATGGCAAATTTAAATATGAGAAGCAGAAGGCGCGTCAGAAAGCGAAGCAAAGCCAGAGCATCATGGAATTGAAACAACTGCGGCTCAAACCGCAGATCGAGGAACATGATTTCAACTTCAAGTGCCGGGATGCGAAACGTTTTCTGGAGAATAATAACAAGGTGAAATTCCAGGTTTTTTTCCGGGGAAGGCAGATAACAAAACCGGAGCTCGGGCGTGACCTGCTGGAGCGCATTAAAGAAGAGCTGAAGGACCACGGTCAGGTTACAAAAGAACCTGAAATGCAGGGTCATACGATGACCATGATTATTGAACCAAAAAGCAGCAAAAACTAAACGGGTCCCTTAAAAATCCTCGTTGGAGTTTTAGCAGCTACCTGCAGCAGTATTTCCGCTCTCTGCGGTTTATAAATACAACTGACTTATCAGCGCAGACCTTTATACATAATTATCTGTCTGTTTTTTAACCTGAGCAAGCTACATGATCTATAAATGTTTCAAACACTGGAGGAATTAGAATGCCAAAACAAAAGACAAGAAAATCGGTGGCCAAACGGTTTAAAGTAACCGGTACCGGAAAAGTACTGCACCACCGGGCCCGGAAAAGCCACCTGCTGACCCGCATGAGCAGCAAAAGCAAGCGGCAGTTAAGAAAAACCAACAAGTTAGGACCGGCCGACAGAAAACGAGTAAAAAAAATGATGAACCACGGCTCTTAAAACAAGATTTTTAACTGTTTAACCGCTGACTGATGATAAATTAGATGTATCCCGGTTAATCAAACCGGGAGTTAACTTTTAGGAGGTTTGTACAATGGCACGAGTAAAAAAAAGCACACCCCGGAGAAAAAAACACAAAAAGGTTTTAAAAGAAGCCCGAGGTTACAGGGGCGGACGCAGCAAGCATTACCGGGAAGCAAAACAGAGCGTCGAGCGAGGTC
>JBKGYI010000176.1:0-3954 GCA_046546195.1 bacterium
GTTGAGGAAGGGATTCCCGAAGACGATCCCCGCAACCCGGCTGTTATTGCCGATAATGTTGGTGATAATGTTGGTGATGTTGCCGGTATGGGGGCCGACCTTTTTGAATCTTATGCAAACTCAATTATTTCCGCGATGGCTCTGGCCAGTCTTGTGGCCAGCAGCGGCGGCCTGCTCGCCGCAGATATGCTGCCCGTTGCCATGGTTTTACCCCTGCTTCTGGCTGCTATTGGGATTTTTTCCTCTTTTGTGGGCAGTTTCTTTGTCGGCCGGGGTTCCGGAGAAAATCTTCATATGGCCCTTAATCTTGGTGTTTTTACCTCTGCTATTATCATGGCTGTACTTGGATTTTCAACAATATTCTGGCTGTTTGAGGGAAACATGAGCGCCACTCTGGCGATTTTCGGTTCAATGGCCGCCGGTTTGATAGCGGGAATTGTAATCGGCCTATCGACCGAAATATACACTTCTTACGATTATGGTCCGACCAGAAGCATAGCCGAGGCCTCCACCACAGGAGCGGCCACAAACATTATCCGCGGGCTTTCAATCGGAATGATGAGCACCTGGGTTCCCGTGATAGCTGTTATTGTTGGCATCTTGAGTGCATACAGCCTCGCTGGGCTGTATGGTATTGCCATGGCCGCTGTCGGTATGCTCTCCACTCTCGGTATAACACTGGCCGTTGATTGTTATGGACCGGTTGCTGATAATGCCGCCGGTATTGCGGAGATGGCCGGTATGGGCCAGGAAGTACGCGAAAAAGCGGAGGCGCTTGATTCCGTCGGTAATACCACTGCCGCTATAGGAAAAGGTTTTGCTATTGGCTCCGCCGCACTGACCGCCCTGGCTTTGTTTAGTAATTACCAGGAAAATGTTGCCGAAGTGATTGAAGTTAATTTCTCAATCACTGAACCAACTGTAATGGTCGGGCTGCTGCTTGGCGGACTTTTGCCATTCATTTTTAGCGCAATGACCATGGAAGCGGTTGGTAAAGCTGCCCAGCAGATGATTACCGAGGTTCGCCGCCAGTTTTCTGAGGTAACCGGTATTCTTGAGGGAACTGAAGAACCGAATTATCAGAAATGTATTGACATCTCCACCGCCGCTGCTCTGAAAGAGATGATTATTCCGGGAACGATGGCGGTTGTTGTGCCCATTATGGTCGGAATCTGGGACCCCAACGCTCTTGGCGGCTTGCTTGCCGGAGCAATTATAACCGGTTTCTTGCTTGCTATTTTTTTGGCTAACGCCGGTGGTGCCTGGGACAATGCAAAGAAGTATATTGAAAAAGGACATCACGGTGGTAAGGGGTCAGATGCTCACTCCGCCGCTGTAGTCGGAGATACCGTAGGTGACCCCTTCAAAGATACTTCCGGCCCTTCTTTAAACATTCTAATCAAGCTGATGTCAATTGTATCAGTTGTTTTTGTCCCGATATTTTTAGAAGTGGCAGGATATTTTTAAGTTCCTTGTTCCCGGCTATAAAAACAGTGTTGAACCAACTGAGTGACAAAATACCGGGCAGCAGGAATTACAATGGAAAAAAATCTGGCATTGCAAGGCTTGATCTTGTAATCCGGGAAATTTGATTTTTGACTGAATTTATATAGGAGGTTTTATGATTGAAAGTTGTAATTTGTGATCCGGTAGATGATTCAGTAAACGATTATTTTGAAAACAGTGATAAATTTACTCTTGTGGAAGCTTTTGAACTTCCAGAACTTGAAAATGAAATTTCCGATGCTTCTTTTTTAATTATTCGCAGCGGAACAACTGTAACGCGTGAACTTATGGAAAAAGGTGAGCAACTGCTCGGAGTCGTCCGCGCCGGAGTTGGCCTGGATAATGTTGATCTTGAGGCGGCCGAAGAGCTTGGTGTTGAAATTCAAAATACACCGGAAGCATCCACAAATGCCGTCGCCGAACTTGTGGTTGCTCATATTCTTGCTATTTTCCGCACTCTGCCCCGGGCTGATGCGGCAATGAAACAGGGAGAATGGATTAAAAAACAGGTCGCCGGTTGCGAAATAATGAATAAAACAGTAGGTCTGGTCGGTTACGGTCGTATCGGTCAGCGCACAGGCGAACTACTCGCCGGCTTTGGGGCTAAAATTATTGCTTATGATGAATACGTTGACGACAACGTTATTAAAGAAAACGGAGCCCAACCTGTTGATCTGGAGAGTATTATTACTGATTCGGATATCATAAGTTTACACGTTCCGCTAACCGCGGAAACCAAAGACCTTTTCTCCACTCCAGAGTTTAAAAAGATGAAAGAAAGCGCGATTATTGTAAACTGCTCCCGTGGTGGTATTATCAACGAAGATGCTCTTAATGAAGCTCTCAGTAACGGTGATATCTATGGGGCGGGACTGGATACCTATACTGAAGAACCTCCCGGTGAACTGGCGGTTCTTTCCAATTCAAAACTGGTTGCCACTCCGCACCTTGGAGCAACAACTTCTGAAGCCCAGGCCCGGATCGCTCGCTTGATTATAGATAAAATAGAAGCAATGGCCTGAACCACAAACAGGATAAAGTATTGAGGAATTTCCCCATTAATGCTTTATCCTTATTTTTTGCGATAATTTGTTTTCTTGAAGAAAATTGGTAACAAAAAACAACTATTTTTAAAAATTACTCCCCGCCAACGCTGCTACCGGTGCTGTCAGCGCAAGACCTGTTCTTGCAATCCGGTTGCTGTTGACTTCTGTGCTAATATCCTCCCTTTTACATATTTGTAAACTTTAAAACCTCCGGTTTGACGGGTCAAGCCCGGCCATAACTTTCGTTTGTAGAAATGACGCCGGAGGGTTTTTGAAAGTGGTCCAATAGTTTATTTTCAAGAAAAAACTAAAAATAGTCGATATAAGTAATAGACGAGAATCTGCATCAAAATTTCCCAGGAAGGTGATTGGAATGGGAGTTGAAGAAGAAATTAATGCTTTGCTTGTATTAATTTCAGATGAGGATGTTGACGTGGCTCAAGCGGCTCGCGAAAGGTTGCTGGAACTGGGAGAAAGTTTTGTTCCAATACTAAAAAAAAGATTAGACAAACTCCCCTTTTCTGCCCGATTACGCGTCCGGCAGATTATAAATATAATAGAAGTCACGTCCCGGAGCAAATCAGTTTCACCCTATATAAACCCGGCGAGGTGGCAAACACGTGCAGGATAGTAAAACAATATCTGCGTTATTAACTTTACTTGGTGACGAGGACAGGTATATAGCCCAAACAGCGGAACAGAAATTGCTTGAGATAGGACCGGCTGCTATTCCTGAACTTCGCTCACGTTATGAAGGTCAGCCATTAACTACCAAGGTTCGGCTGCGTGATATAATCAATCAACTTCAACCAAGCGACCTGGTCGATGATTTTCGCTGTCTTGGCAGCGAAGAAAACCAGCATAGCCTCGATCTGGAAAAGGCTTTATTTACTATAGCCCAAATGGGGTATCCGCAACTGCAAACAGAAATTTACCAGCAAAGACTCGACAGTCTTGCCTGCTCTATTGGCGAAGAAATTTCCCGCTGGCAGGTGATAGATGAGCATACCGTGGTGGAAACCGTAGTCGAAATAATTTTTCGCAAGACGGGGTTTCGCGGTGATATTAAAGATTACTACAATCCGCAAAATTGTTTTATAAACCGCGTTCTGGAACGAAAAACCGGCAGCCCGATCCTGCTTACAGCCCTTGTCTTATTAGTAGCCCGCCGGCTGGGTTTACCTTTCCGGGCCATCGGGATGCCTGCTCACTGTATCTTAAGTTACCCCCGGGATTCAGAACACATCTTTATAGATCCTTTTTACGGTGGTAAAATACTTACCCGTCAGGATTGTTACGAATTTTTAACCAGCGCCGGCTTCGGTTTCGTTGATGAATACCTGGAACCTATTACAGATAAGGAACTAACTATTTCAAGTGTGTTTAGATACGATAATGTTTA
>JBKGYI010000177.1:0-3938 GCA_046546195.1 bacterium
AGCAGCGGGAACTTGACCCCCATAGAATAAATACAAGGCTCCCCCCACCTGTAAAACATCTGATAGAAACCGGCGAAGAACGCGAGCTGATCAGAATTCAAATCTTAAACGGGACTTCGATCAGCGGACTGGCCGGGACACTTCGCGACAAAATTCAATCACATTCCTTTGTAGACGTTGTGGAAACAGACAACGCCGACCGTTCCAATTATAAAAATACCGTAATCATCGATCGGAGCGGCCATCCCCGCTCGGCTCACCGGATTCAGGAATTGATTGGAACCGGTAAAATAGAAATGGATCTCGAAGAACATCTGCTTGTTGATGTTACAATTATCGCGGGCGAGGATTTGAAACATATTGTCGAATAAATCAAACGGCAAACACGATATCAAACCGGAAAAAGACGCATTTTTCGTAAAATCTCTGCGCAAGATTGTATGAACGGTAAGTTTTTTTCTTTTTTTGTTATAATTATTGGAGCACTTTGCTGTATTCAAGACCGTTAAATTTAAATCAGTTTGCAGCTCGTAAACGTCGATAACATGGCCGGGCTTTTTAAAACACACTCTATAATACAGGGAGGAAAATAATTTGGAACACGGGATCGAACTGGCGCGCGCCGCTGCCAGGATACTGGATGATAACAAGGCGGATGACATAAAAATTATAAATGTAAAAAAACAGGTGGGGATCACTGATTTTTTTGTCATTGCCACCGGGAAATCAAAACCACATATAAAATTTCTCAGCCAGGAACTTAAAAATATCTTAAAAGAGCAAACCGGCCGTTCGGCTCCAACCAATGAAGGAACACCCGAACAGGGCTGGTTGCTGCTGGATTATGCAGAAGTTATCATTCATATATTTACGCAGGAAAAACGTGATTATTATAACCTTGAAGGTCTGTGGGCCGACGCACCACCGGTTGCAAAACAACTTTGATTTAAATAAAATTATCTTAGCTACTTCTGGAAGTGATCATTTTTGGAATTTCAGGACGAGTTTGAAAAAGTTTTATTCACAGAAGATGAACTCCACAATAAGGTGACCGGGCTGGGCCGGCAGATTACTGCAGATTTTGAAAACAAAGACCTGCTGCTTATCGGTATCCTGCGCGGCTGCATCACATTTATCAGTGATTTGATGCGTCAGATCAAACTGCCGCTCGGGATTGATTTTTTAGCTGTGGACAGTTACGGTCAATCGTCGGTTACAAGCGGGGTGGTGCGGGTTATCAAAGACCTCAGCGAGGATATCGAAGGGCGCCACGTGCTGATTGTTGAAGATATAGTTGATTCCGGACTTACTTTGAACTACCTGATCGGTTATCTTCAGGCCCGCAACCCGGCCAGTATCTCCACCTGCGTGCTGCTCGACAAACCTTACCGCCGCGAGGTCAAAGTGGATGCCGATTACGTTGGTTTTGAGGTCCCCGATAAATTTTTAGTTGGATATGGACTTGATTACGCCCAGAAATGGCGCAATTTACCTTATATCGCCACCCTGAAATATGAGGCTGTTAATTCCTGAGGAGGGATACCCATGGATAGATTGCTCAAACTGCTGGAAAAAAATGGACGCGCCAGAGCCGAGGATCTGGCTGCCAATCTTCAATGTTCGCCACAGGAAATCGAAGAAAAATTACGCGAATACGAAGAAAAAGGGATTATACTCGGTTATAAAGCAATTATTAATCCCGAAAAAGCCGGGCGCGAAGATTTTCCCGTCGTCGGCCTGATCGAAGTCAGTATTTCTCCCCAGCCGGACAGCGGTTTTGACGACATAGCGCGGGAGATATACAACCACCCGGAGGTAACCTCCTGTCACCTCTGTTCGGGAGCTTACGACCTGCTTGTCCAGGTAGAAGCCGAAGACCTTCAGCGAGTTGCTGAGTTCGTGGCCAACGTCCTGGCTCCCAACCGCAATGTTCACAAAACAGTCTCTCATTTCATGTTAAAAACATACAAAGAAGACGGTTTCCAGTTCGACTCCAGCGGCCCGGACCACAGGCTTACTGTCACGCCATGAATAAATTATCAAAGGTCGTAGAGGGTTTAAAACCATCCGGGATACGTAAATTTTTTGACCTCGTCATGGGCATGGATGATGTAATCTCACTCGGCGTGGGAGAACCCGATTTCGCCACTCCCTGGCATATACGCGAGGCTGCCATAAAATCTATTGAAGACGGTTTTACAAACTACACCTCCAACAAAGGTATGCCCCGCCTGCGCAGCGCTCTTACCAATCACCTGCGGGAAAAACACTATTTAAAGTATGATCCCGAAGAAGAAATATTGATAACAACCGGGGTCAGCGAAGGAATGGACCTGGCGATGCGGGCTCTTTTAAACCCCGGAGACGAGGTTATTGTTCCCACTCCCTGCTACGTTTCTTATCTACCAACCGTTCTTATGCCCGGGGGAAAAGTTGTAACTGTTAATACCGGCACTGACGGGAGTTTTAAATTAAAACCGGAGCAACTGGAAAAAGCAATCACAAAAAAAACAAAAATACTGGCCCTTAATTATCCCTGCAACCCCACGGGGGTCACCTACAATGAAGAAGAGCTGAAAAAAATCGCCGAAGTAGTTCAAAAGCATGACCTGATTGTCCTCAGCGATGAAATTTACGGTCATCTTACTTACGAGGATTTTCACACACCGTTCCCTGTTCTCCCGGGAATGAAGGAACGCACGGTTTATCTTAACGGTTTCTCAAAAAACTGCGCAATGACCGGGATGCGCATTGCCTACGCCTGCGGACCGCAGAAAATCATCGGAGCGATGACAAAAATCCACCAGTATACAATGCTCAGCTCCCCGACCACTTCCCAGTTTGCCGCTCTTGAGGCCGTACTGGGGGGAGAACGTTCAATAAAAACCATGCGCGATGAATACGAAAGAAGACGCGATCTCGTCGTAAGACGATTCCATGAGATGAATATCCCCTGCCCCTACCCGCAGGGAGCTTTTTATGCTTTTCCATCCCTGGAAAATATCCGGTTAGACCCCGAAGAGTTCTGCACTCGTCTCTTAAAAGAACAAAAGGTTGCCGTTGTACCCGGCTCGGCGTTTGGACCGGGCGGCGAACGGCATATCAGAGTCTCCTATGCAACCGGATATGAGAAATTAAGCGAAGCTTTAAATAAAATCGAAACTTTTCTGGATAAACTTCGTTCTTAATGGATCCCGAACAACTGCTGATAGTCAGTGCCCGCCGCGATGAGTATTCATCTTTGCTGGAATCCTATCCGTTTAAATTAAAAACTACCGGTTCAATCCAATACTTCAGCTACCGGAACATACGGCTGATGCACATGGGAATCGGACCACTGCAGGTAAAATCAACACTCTCTCAACTTCCAGCGGATTTTTTTGATTGCAATCTTATCATTGCCGGAACGGCCGGTTCATTAAGCGAAAAACTCCGACCGGGCAGCGTCTTTATCAGTCAGAAAGCCATCTTTGACATTAATCGCGAGAGTTTTAGCGCTAATAAACAATTATGTTCCCGGTTAAAAAAAACTCTTGACTCACAGTTGAAAAAAAAAGTTGTGGAAGGCACCCTGCTCACCACTTCTATTCCCCTGATTTCAGAGAAAAAAAGACGAATGGGAGCCGAGAATTATTCCGCCCAGGCCGCGGATATGGAAACCGGCGCTTTTCTCTTCGAACTGGAAATGCCGCCCCCCGGTCCAGTCTGGGCCGGACTGCGGGTTATCTCAGACAGCCTTGAAACCAGAGACATCAAAACGGCAATTGCTAAACAACCGACAGCATGCCGGGCCCTTGGTAAAATCCTCGCATTAGTAGTTGAAGAATTTCATAAGGGGTCAGACATTCATATTTCGGGTTCTTGATTCTTTTTTAAATAAGTCTCCCACCCGTTCAATTTATCTCTGTGCTTGATCCGCGCCCGTTTGATCATCTCCG
>JBKGYI010000178.1:0-3936 GCA_046546195.1 bacterium
ACACTGTTTTGAAGTCAGATTGGCCAGTTCTTCCTGGCCGTTAGCGCCAGCCACCAGCTTAATACCTCCGGGGCCCTCGGCGACAATATCTTTCATCTTTTTTTCACCTTCAAAAACATGAAAGAGATTGTAAGTGGGAGTAACCCTGGTCAAAAGATTAACATTGGCCAACCCAAGATCCATGTCCACCACCCCAACCTCAAGGCCGCTGCGAGCGAGGGCAACAGCAAGGTTTACAGCGACATTACTTTTGCCAACCCCCCCTTTGCCACTGGTGACAGCTATGACTTCCGCCCGGCGGGGCGCAGCAGTTTCCACAGGCCGGAGTCCGGGTTGTTTTTTATCCTGCATGATTTCACGTAGTTTCTGGGCCTGATCGGTCATTTTTAATCCTCTTCCGCCATTATTAATTCGGCCAGGCGGGAAGATTCGGCCATTTCCAGGTAACCCGGCACTTCCTGACCGTTAGTGAAATAAGAAATCGGATAATCTATTTTTTTAAGTAAATTGTAGATCATGCCATGTTTACATGTCTCATCAAGTTTAGTAACGACAACCCGTTCAAAATCAACCGCCGAAAAAGCGTCAACCACGGTTTCCAGTTCATCACAGCGCGAAGTTGCACTGACAACAAGATGCGGAATTACCCGGTAATCGGTGTCCAGTATTGTCCGCAGGCTGTTTATCTTTTCAGAATCAAACTGACTGCGCCCGGCGGTATCAATGAAAATAATATCCACCTGTTGCTCGACAAGGGAATCGACCGCTTTTTTGAAGTCATCGCTGGACTCTTCCAGGTCTTCCAGCGGCGCCCCCATAATATCAGCATAGGTTGCCAGCTGATCGACTGCAGCCAGTCTGAAATGGTCCATGGCAATAAATCCGACCGATTTGCCTTCTTCACCAAAAAAATGGGCGGCCAGTTTTGCGACAGTTGTAGTTTTACCAACTCCCGTGGGACCAACGAAAGGGACAAGAACTGTTTTACCATTTCCGTTTATCAGCGGAGGAGCCTCGTGAAAATCCTCATCAACAAGTCCAAAAACTTTTTCTTTAATTAAACTTTTGTCCTCTATCTCATGTGGTTCCAGCAAACGGCGCGTTCTGCCGATCAGTTCCCGCGCGTATTCATTTTTTACACCGTTTTTCAGGAGAGTGTTATAGACATCGTTAAAACTTCCCGGGTAACAGGGTTCGGTGCCGACGCCGGGACCAGAATTAATCTTTTCCGCCAGGCGTTCAACTTTTTCAGAAAGGAGATCGGTATTTGCCAGCACTTTTTCCAGAGTTCGGATGTTTTTCGGAGACATTTTCACCCCGTTATTCGTAGAATCGCCCCCCTCCTGTGCTGGTAAAAAATTTCTTTTCACACCAATCTTACGCGGACTTTTATAGGTGGGGCTATGTCCGGAGTTATCCATCAATTTCTGATCGATCAGGCGGGCGGCATGGGAACGCGGGGAAAAGTCCGGAGCGGCCGGAGTATCAAGATTCCATTCCCGATTACCACCGTTTTGTTTCCTGCTTGTATTTTTTTTCAAACTGCGGCGGTTGTTTCTATCACCCAGAAAATTTTGCGTGGCCGGCAATTTGGCATCCACCTCAACCAGCGACTGCTGGAAAAATCCTAAAAAACCTCCCTGTTTAACCTGCCGTTGTTCCTCGATAACAGCATTTTTCCCTAAATCCAGTTTTACTTTCAAAAGAGCCTCGTTGATATTTTCAGCTCGATACGTTTTTGTTTTGTTAGCGGTCATCCACGCTCACCTCTCAATTTTTTTAACCATTCCTGAATCATACCGTCTGTTCTTCGGGTGCCGGCTGGCTGGCACCAAGTTGCCCGACAACCTGGATAACAGCGTCATTGCTTACCTCTTCGTAAGACATAACCACCGGATCTTTTATCTGCCTGTTAACAAACTCATAGACCGGTCGCCGCAGGGCGGCGGAAACCAGTATTACCGGTGCATTACCCCGTTCTTCCTGGCGCTCCCACTCGGACTGCAGTCGCTGCAGAAACTCCTGGGCTTCCCGGGGAGCAAGCGGCAGCCCCTGCCCCCCTTCGCCCAACCGCTGCTGGAGCTGCTGTTCAAATGCAGGATCCAACGATATTACTTTCAGTTCACCCTCGTCATCCATGTATTCTCGCGTAATCTCCCGACCCAGCGCCATCCGGCAATACTCGGCCAATAAAGTAACATCACTTACATTTTCAGACATCTTTTCGTCGAGGGTCTCAACTATGGTTACCAGGTTGCGCACAGATACTTTCTCCTCAAGCAGTCTTTCCAGGACTTTTTGCAGCAAGCTGTAGGAAACAGGATCGGGTATAACTTCATTAACAAGAGCCGGATAATCCTGCTCAAGCTGTTCAACCATGGAATGAACCTGGTCGCGGCCAAGGATCTCGGCAGCGTTATCTTTTATAACTTTCGTCAGATGCGTGGCCACCACCGAAGAAGCGTCGGCAACAATATAACCGGCCTGTTCGGCTTTTTCGCGCTGATCCTCATTTATCCAGATCGCCGGACAGCCGAACGCGGGTTCGATTGTCTCCTCTCCCTGCAGTTCTTCGGTTACCTCGCCCGGATTCATAGCCATAAACTCTTCGGGAAAGGCATGCCCTTCCGCCACTTCTGCATTCCTCAATTTTATAACATAAGTATTGGGATCAAGTCCCAGGTTATCCCTGATTCTAATCGGGGGCACAATCAACCCCATATCAAGAGCCGTGCGCCCGCGAATAACTGTAATCCTCTCCAGAAGATCACCACCCTGGTCGGGATCAACAAGAGGAACAAGCGCATAGCCGACCTCGAGTTCCATAGGATCAAAACGAAGGTTGGCCTTAACATCCTCCGGGCGCGATTCTTCTTCCTCTTCCTGGGCTTCTTCAAGTTTTTTCTTTTCCTCAACAGCCGCCCGCCGCATCTCGCTCACACCGTAGCCAAGAGCCACCAGCCCGCTGCCGATGACTGTCATGCTGATAAAGGGCAGCGGGGTCACTATCCCCAGGGTGATCATAGTTCCTCCCGTAATATACAGAGCTCGCGGGTAGCGCGTCAACTGACCGGCAAGATTAGCCCCCATATCCCCGGTATCACTCGACTGGGTGACAATCATACCGGTAGCTGTGGCAATCATCAGGGCCGGAATCTGGGCGGCCAGGCCGTCGCCGGCGGTGAGGATAACGTAAGTCTCGATCGCCCCGATCGGTTCCATTCCCATCTGAAAAACCCCGATCGCCCAGCCACCGAGGCTGTTTATAAGCAAAATTATTATCCCGGCGATAACGTTACCTTTGACAAATTTACTGGCACCATCCATGGCCCCGTAAAAATCAGCCTCCTGCCGAATCTCCTTGCGCCGTTTCTTGGCTTCCTGCTGGTCGATTAAACCGGAGTTTAAATCCGCATCAATGGCCATCTGTTTACCGGGCATCGCATCCAGTGTGAAACGGGCGGCGACCTCCGATACACGAGTGGTACCTTTTACGATGACAAGAAACTGAATAACCATGATTATAGAAAATATGATAATTCCAACGATAACGTTTTCTCCCATCACAAAACGGCCAAAAGCTGTTATAACACCCTCCACACGCTGAGGACCGCCGAGAAGAATATTTCTGGTAGTGGTAACGTTCACAGCAAGACCGAAAACCGTCTGTATCAGCAGCAGGGAGGGAAAAACGGAGAAATTGGTGACATTGTCCATGTAAACCACTGTTAAAATGACAACAACCCCGATGCTGATGTTCAAAACAATCAACAGGTTCATCAGGAAAGTGGGGATAGGGATAATGATCATTATCAGAACAGCAACTACACCGATAGGCAAAAGCAGATCGGCTCCGAAAGAAGTGACGGTATTATCCTGTGGTGGCAAGGTCAAGCTCCTTTACTTCCTGCTCGAGACGGGCCGCTTCACGGCGGG
>JBKGYI010000179.1:0-3928 GCA_046546195.1 bacterium
CCACCTCTTTTATTGAATTATCAAACATAAACTTTGATTTTTCAAGTTTTATTTTAAAAAGAGTTGAAAATCAGGAAAAGGCGTAACGGCAACTTCACAAGCTCTTTTACCACGAATTTCACGAATCGACACGAATAAAAAAGTTTAGAGCAGGTTAGTTTTTATCGCGCGCTGTATATTCGGTGTGCAGAAGTTCGTGGGATTTGTGGCTCAGGGGTTCACCCAGGAAATCCTCGTATATATGTTCTATTTCGGGATTTTCGTGGGATTTTCTTACCGGCAGATCTTCGTCTTCCTGGTAGATAGCTCTGGTTCTTTTTTCTCTTATTTCCTCGCTGATGGGTATGGGCTGGCCTCCTCCGCCCAAACAGCCGCCGGGGCAGGCCATTACTTCTATGAAATGGTAGGGGGACTCGCCTGCTTCCACCTGGCGGACCAGTTTCTCGGCATTGGCCAGACCGTGGGCAACTGCCACTTTAAGCTCCACTCCATCGAGAAAACTCCATTCCTCCAGGGGATCCTCGATGGTAATCGCGGCATCGCGGACACCTTCCATACCTCGCACCGGGGTGATGTTAAGGTTGTCAAAAGGCACTTCCCGGCCGGTAACTATTTCGTAAGCGGTTCTGAGGGCCGCTTCCATAACTCCACCGGTGGCTCCAAAAATTACAGCCGCACCGGAATGTTCGCCCAGCAGGCTGTCGCATTTTGAATCTTCCAGTTTCATAAAATTAATCCCGGCCTGTTTTATCATGTGACCGAATTCCCTGGTTGTGAGAACATAATCCACGTCCTGAAAACCGCTGTCGTTCATTTCAGGCCGGCCGGCCTCAAACTTCTTGGCCGTGCAGGGCATAATGGAAACGACCACCATATCTTCGGGGTCAATCCCCGCCTTATCGGCATAATAGGTCTTGGCGAGGGGGCCCAGCATCTGCTGGGGCGACTTACAGCTTGAAATAGTATCCAGAATTTCGGGGGCTGTATGTTCAACGTATTTTATCCAGCCCGGCGAACAGGAAGTAAACTGCGGCAGGGCCACATCCTCACCGTCAACAAGCGCTTTTTTCAAACGGGTGAGAAGCTCTGTCCCCTCCTCCATAATCGTAAGATCGGCCGTAAAATTGGTATCGAACACAGAATCAAATCCCAGGCGTCTGAGGGCGGTAACCATTTTACCGGTAACTCTCTCTCCGGGCTCATAGCCAAGCAGTTCGCCCAGTCCAACCCGAACCGCCGGGGCGGTCTGAACAACAACATGTTTCTCGGGATCGTCTATTGCTTTCCAGACATCATCAATATAATTTATCTCGGTAAGAGCACCGGTCGGGCAGTGATTGATACACTGACCGCAGTTGGTGCAGACCACGTAGGCAAGCGGTTTATCAAAGGCGGTGGTTATCTTCATTTCATCGCCTTTGTTGGCCACACAGAGGGCGCTCACCCCCTGTATTTCCTCGCAGGTCCTGACGCAGCGCTGGCAGCGAATACATTTGCTGTCGTCTTTCTGAATTGCGGGCGAGGATTTATCGACCGTATAATCTTCTCCCAGTATATTAATATAATTGTCAGCTTCCACGGTATATTCGGTGGCCAGATCCTGCAGTTCACAGTTACCGTTTTTATAACAGTGCAAACAATCATCGTTATGCTCGGAAAGCAGCAGGGCAATGACTGTTTTCCGGGCTTCCCTTACCGCCCCGGAATTGGTATAAATTTCCATACCTTCGCCGGCGGGTGTTGCGCAGGCCGCCGACAATCTATCCTGACCCTGCTGTTCAACAACACAAACCCGGCAGTTACCGGCTATACAAAGGTCCTCGTGGTGACAGAGAGTTGGAATTTTGATATTCAATTTTTCAGCAGCATCCAGTATGGTTGCGCCTTTTTCAACTGTCACATCAATATCATTTATCTTTAAATTAACCTGATCGCTCATAATTATTCATCCTCGGGGGGCTAAAAGATTATTTCTTCACGGAAATTTTTGACTATGGAAATAAAAGGATTGGCAACTGAAATACCCAACCCGCATTTGGCTGAAACTCTCATGTTTTCAGCGAGTTCAATTAAATCATCGAGATATTCCCGGGGTCGCTCACCGGTTTTTACCGCCTCTATCCCCTTTAAAAGCTGCTGGCAGCCAACCCGGCAGGGTGTACACTGGCCGCAGGATTCTTCCTGGAAAAATTCAAGATAATTATGCAAAACGTGATACATGGAACGGGAACTGTCAAAAAGCATCATCGAACCGCCGGTGGGAACCCCCTCAAAACCAAGCACAGTATCTTTAAACTTTTTCCGGGGCACACAGGTGCCGGCCGCTCCACCAACCTGCACGGCCTTGGTGTCACCGGTTCCAAACATTTCTACAAATTCACCAATACCCATACCCATCTCCAGCTCATAAATTCCCTCAACACTGGCATCGCCGGAAACACAAAAAACCTTGGCTCCCGTTGAATCCATTGTTCCAAGTTCTTTAAATTTCTCCGGGCCATTAAGCATAACCATAAACGCATATACAAGTGTTTCCACATTGTTAACAACAGTGGGCTGGCCCATAAACCCATGCCGGGGCGGAAAAGGTGGTTTGTTGCGAGGTTCACCCCGGTGACCCTCCATTGACTCTATAAGAGCGGTCTCTTCACCACAAACATAGGCGCCGCTGCCAGAACGGATGGAAATTTCAAAATCTATTCCTTTTTCTTTCAGACCGCTGTTAAATTCAGCAAGTTCTTTTTCCAGATTTTCGAGAAGATAATTGTATTCTCCCCGCAGATAAATATAACCTTCCCTGGCCCCCAGCACGTAACCACAGATAGCCATACCGGCCAGAACTTTCGGAGCCTGTTCCTGAAGTATTTCCCTGTCTTTAAAAGTTCCCGGTTCTCCTTCATCTGCATTGCAGATGACGTATTTCTCATCGCTGTCCACAACCATCGCTTCACGCCATTTAAGCCAGGTGGGGAAACCCGCTCCACCGCGGCCTTTCAAACCGGATTGTTTCAGTTTCTCTATTATCTCTTCGGGTTCCATCTTTTTAATATTATCCATTATATCCAGGCATTTTTCACAGTCCTGAAATATTAAATTAACCCGTTTCTTGTGGGCTTCTATCTTTTCTTTTCTGGTAGCTTCATCCATTACTCTTTGCCCTCCCGGTGCTCTTTTATCGCCTGAACAGCTTCCTGGGGGGTAACCTCGGTGTACACCCTGTCATTAATCAACATGGCCGGGCCTTTATGACACCAGCCGATACAGTTGGTGGGTAAAAAACTGAATTCTCCATCCGGGGTAGTTTCTCCCAGTTTAATGTTTAATTCGTTTTCAATCGCTTTTATAATTCGATCTTTTCCCTTCATATAACAGGTAATAGTTTTGCAAATTCTTATAATGTTTTTACCCAGTTTTTCCGTGGATAAAAAGGAATAAAAGGAGGCGACACCATATACCTGAGCGGCCGAAAGGTCCATCGCCTCGGCCACCTCCTCCACCCTTCGCGGGGATAAAAAACTCTCTTTATTCACTATATACTGTAAAACCGGCAATAAATCCTGCCGGCGGGCTCCACTCTCTTCTACGGCTTCTTTAACCAATTCTGACTGTGACATAAACACACCTCGCGCTTAATTGAATCAAGCAGTATAAAACTAATGAGATTTTGTTAACGGGAAGAATACTTTTCTTTTACAGTGCTTCCCAAAATTAAACATACATCATATCAGAAACAGATTCCAAAGTCTATATTCTTCCAAAAAAAAACAGAACCTTCCAACGGTCATTCCAGCCTCGAGCCGGAATCCAAAATTTCTGATTTTGAACCAAAAAATACAAAGTATAAAACTATATTGTCCGGTCAAGCCGGACAACGACAACCATTTATCGTTCGTCATTCCCGCGAAAGCGGGAATCCAGCGGCTTTGAC
>JBKGYI010000180.1:0-3927 GCA_046546195.1 bacterium
TAAATCCTCTACCGAATCAACTTTCGGGACGGGAAAAAGAAGAATTGAAAAAACTTTTTTCTCTTCCCGTTCCAAACCCTCGATTCTGGCCAGTTCCCGCCGGCAAACTGTATTCAGCCAGTAAGAACCCGTATATAACAGGGGCTGCAGCGAATGATAAATAGGAGAATGTCGCTTTTCAACCTCGGCTGTAAGCAATTTTGCAACATCCAGCGTATAATTAAGAAAAAAGCGGATGCTATCCTTTGAACTGGCGGGCGGCAACTCTCTTATAACATACTTATCCTGCCAGCGATAAGCACATATTTTTCTCGAATCCTCTTCCAGAAACAAAACCCGCTCCTCATAACGCTGCAGATAGTTTGCCAGCGCCTGTTGCTCCGAAGCTTCTGAAAGCGGTTTAAGATTTAAAAAGTTATCGATTTTTGCAGGTATTTCAAGTTGTGAACTTATTTCCCGCAGCCAGTCTGACCAGTTAATGGTTATCATATCCAAAATTTGACCAGCGATAATTAAACGTCTGCCGCGGCAAATCTACCATTTTAGCCGCGCCGGATGTACTGCCGGCCTTATTTTTCGCTGTAATCATAATATTTTTTTCTATTTCCTCCAAAATTTTCCTGAAGGGGATCGGCTCTTTATTTTCCAGATCAAGAAAAGCCTCCTGCAATTTTTGCACAGCAGAGGGCATAAAAAAAGTTATTTTAAAAGCTTCAACAGAAAATTCCAGTGACTCCCAATCCCTAACATCCAGCTGTTCATAAAGTTTGTTTTTGTAAATAATATTACTGTTTTTGCAAAGAACAACCGGAAACGGTAATCCTGAAATAAGTTTTTCATAAACTGTGCGCTGAAAGACTTCGGCCAGAAACTCTCCCGACTTCTCTTCGGCTTCCATAACTCCGCTGGTAATAATACGTTGTATCTCCCCGTTGCGATTCAGGAGGGGCAAACCACTTATCTCCCCATTTTTCAAACTTTTCCGCAAGCGGTTAAGAAGAGTTTCGTCAGCCGGATAAATCAACTCGTCCATTAGCTGCAGGATATTACGAGAAAAATGTTCGGACTTACGAAGTCTTTTTACCAGATCTGATTTTTTTATACTCCCCCTTATATTTCCCTCTTCCAGAACAGGTATCTCTTTTAACCTGTATTTAAAAAAAAGTCCCATTAACTCATTAGGTTCGTTTATCTTCATTTAAGCCTCGACGGTTCTCTATTTCCCGATAAGGAATGGATTTGTGGTCAGGAAAGCTTTAGGGTTATTAATTTATCTTACCCTGCAGAACATGTCAAGTATAAATATATATTACGCCTGGCTGTTGTAAAATTTTTCTAACCAGTTGGAGATTAATTGTCCGGCAGTTTTATCATAAACCGTAAAATCTATTTCCTGATAGCCAATAATATCCTCCCTATCTATTCCCCGGCTTAGTTGTGGTGGTAAGCTGTTGGGCCAGTAAGATGAATAGATATTTTTGATTAAATCGTTATCTATTGTTCGGGCCGGCCAGTGGTGGTGCCGCGTTTTGTCCAACCAGAGTCTCAAGGAAAAAATCCCTATCAGCCATTTTCTGAGGACTGCGGGGGTGGGCACATTTTGCTCCGAGTTCAAAAACTTATTAAAGAAATTACTCCTTTCCGGCCGCAGTCGATAAGTGTTTACTCCCGCTGGCGCGGCTGGAAGCTGTTTTGAAGCAAGCATATTAGAGACTGTTTTTGCTATAAAATCCGGTTCTATTGCGGAGATTCTCTTATTGTCCGACTGGATAACCCGGCTTTCTTCATTCCAGGGGCCAACCCACATATCCCCGGCAAGATCCAGACATCTATTGTTACGAATTGAAATCAGATGCAGCGGGCCGCTGTCGCTGGTAATCGTCAGGTCAACAAAATCCGACAGAATTATATCTTCCAATAACGTTTGTGTTTTTTCATACCAACAAATAATATTGGGGTGTTCCCCGGTCAGCCGTTTTATCTCCTCAAGACGCTCAATATCCCCGCCCCCGCCGATCAAGCCAATTTCAATATCCTCATTTAATAATTCCAAAATCACCCGGGTACAATGTTTGGCCTCCCAGCGCCGGCCGGCCATCCGCGAACCGGTATTAATCAGGATATGGTGGCGACCCCGGACGTGATTATTTTCGTAAAGTTTTTCAATTCTGGTTTTAATTTCCGGTTCCGAACGAGCATAATAATCAAGCCGGCCAGAACCGCCCGGCGCAACAAGTAGAGAGTGGACAGACGCGGAGCGAAGAGGTATTTTTCCTGTTTCTTTTTTCAAACTGTAAAATCTGAGCAGATTGAGGGGATTGCCGGCTATAGAAGCCACCAGATCCTCCCCCATTATGAGACCTGATTTGTGGGGAGAGGAAATCAACTCTGTCAGGATAGCCGAACAGGGAGAAGAATGTAAATTAATAATAAAATCATAGCCGCATTGTTGCAGTTCACGCAGTAAACCCCGCAGCTCGCCGATTGGCTCGCCCTGGTTGCCATTAACAATTGTGTTCAACCAGCGCAAAGTGGGTATTTCCCAGAGTTTGTTAATAGCAGGATGACCAACAACACCGAGCGCACATTCTGATTCACATATAAAATCTATTTTTGCGTCCGGATAAACCTTCTGAAGGGAAAAAAGGGCCGGAATCGTGTAGGTCACATCACCAATCGAACTGAGCTGAATGACAAGAATTCGCCGCGGGTCCGGCGGGGCTGAAGTTATATTTCGGGAAAAAACCGGATATCCATCCCAGAGCCTGTTTTTAAGGTGATAAAAAAACAGTTTAAACCAGTCACTGCGCCGTATTTTCTGACCACTTTCCCGCAAACGCTGTGGTAAATTAACCATTACATCCGTTCCGGTGCGGAGACGCCCAGGATATCCAGTCCGCTGGCAATTACAAGTTTTAAAAATTTTATTATTTCAAGCCGAAACGCTGAACGGACCGGATTGTCCGGATCAAATACCCGGTGTTTTGTATAGTAATTATGAAATAGACTGGCCAGCTTTTGCAGTTCATAGGTAATTATATGGGGCCCGCGCCCCTGGAGGGCCGAATTTAACAGGGTTGGAAATTCAAGCGACCTGAAAATAAGATGATGGCCGGCCGGCGATAGTTCGCCGCGGGGTTGAGCGGAAATTGCACCTTCCGCTTTTCTTAATATCCCGGCCATCCGGGTATGGGCGTATTGGACGTAATAAACAGGATTTTCTTCTGTTTTTGCAGTTGCCACTTTTATATCAAAATCAAGCGGGCGGTTATGATTTTTTGTCAAAAAATTAAAACGCACGGCGTCGATACCAACTTCATCGACAAGGTCGATGAGTTCAACAAATTCCCCGCCCCTGGTGGACATTGAAACAGGTTCGCCCCCCCGGTAAAGATCGACCAGTTGATAAAGTTCGATCTCCAGCTTTTCAGATTGGTCTCCTATGAATTCCAGTCCGGCCAGCAGTCTCTGCCGGTAACCGTGGTGGTCATGGCCCCAGATATCGATCATGCGGTCAAATCCGCGCTGGTATTTATAATGATGATAGACAAGATCATTGGCGAAATAGGTTGGCCGCCCATTTTTACGGATCAAAACCCGATCTTTATCATCCCCGACCCTGCTGGAAGCCAAAAACAAAGCGCCGTCTTTTTCATAAGTATAATCGCCGGATCGGAGCATGTTCAGCAGTTCAGTAAGTCGCGACTCCGTTGCCACTTCACTCTCCCGAACCACAGAATCGAATCTAATATCGCACTTTTCAAGATCGGCAAATATCTGAGTTAATATTTTTTCTTCCCCGATCTGGCCCAGTTCTTCTAAAGATTGTGTGGAGTTCAAACTGTTATTTTCAACCAGTTCGCTCAGATAATCCCCTTTGTAGTGTTCCTCCCCCAGTTCGATTTTTTCTCCCTCAAGCTGGCGGGC
>JBKGYI010000181.1:0-3885 GCA_046546195.1 bacterium
CCAAGCTCGCGTAACCGTGATGTCACTGTCAGGACAAGATCAGTTGCAGTTGCTTCAGGTGGTAGATCCCCGATCAAGCGAACTCCCACAACTTCCGGAAGCAGCATATAATAAGGTTCGCCAAGCATCACGGCTTCCGCTTCAATACCGCCGACCCCCCAGCCCAGCACACCAAGGCCATTAATCATGGTCGTATGGGAATCTGTTCCGACAAGCGTGTCCGGATAAACAACTCTGTCGCCCCCCGACTCACCAACCTGAACCAGTCCGGCAAGGTATTCAAGGTTTATCTGGTGGATAATACCCGCCCCGGGCGGAACAATCTGCAGGTTTGAAAACGCATGTTGTCCCCAGCGCAAAAAAGTATAGCGTTCACTGTTACGTTCGAACTCCATTTTTTCATTAAACTCCAGCGCGCGGCTATCACCAAAACGGTCAACCTGCACCGAATGGTCTATTATCAGGGAAGCAGGAACAAGGGGATTGATTGATTCCGGGTTACCACCAAGTTCAACCATGGCATCACGTAACGCGGCAAAATCAACCACCGCCGGGACACCGGTGAAATCCTGCATAAGAACCCGGGCCGGCATATAGGCAATTTCGCGGCCTGCTACTTTTTTTTCTCCCCAGCCGGTCAACCCCAGGATATCATCACGGGTTACCGCTCTATTGTCCTCACTTCGCAGCATATTTTCCAGTAAAACCCGTAAAGAAAACGGCAACTTTTTTAAATCAAAATTAACCTCGCTGGCAAATCTGTTTAAATCAAAATAGTGATATTCCTGACCGTTTACATTAAAACTACTTCGCACATTAAAACTGTCAACTGACATCATTCAACCTCCTGCGGAAAATTAATAAATAATTCGGGTATTTTAAAGATTACCGGTAGAAAAAATACGGGGATTATCAATATAAGGTGACTACTACTCGTCACCTGGTTGCTCATCTTCAAAGATCTGGGCGAGTAGATAGAGACCGGCAACCAAAAACCCGGTTCCCAGCCCCAGGAAAGCAGCGCCCTGGCGGCGATTACTGGTTAATTTCCGATCCCGCTCGCGCAGTTCCCGTTCATAATTACCTGACAGGTAATCAACACGGGTAACCTGCTTGTCCTGAGTTGGTTTTGGAAGTTCGGATTTTAACCGCTGCCAACCACTGATCAGTATTCCCACCCCGAGAGCTGTAAGGATTGCATCAATTATTTTTTCCATTTTTATCACTCCGAAAAAGAGATATATGTTCTAACCATTTTTTAACAGATTTGCCAGTGAAACAAGCGAACAAACGCAGAACAAAACTCCGTTTGCTCATTCCCGGGTGAACTCCGGCCAATTATGGCCCAAATTTTGTGATAACCACCAAAACCGGGGTTAACTAACCCGAATTATTCACGACAAAAACATTGTGAATAGATTCGTCCGCTGGACAGCCGTCAAGGGCTTCAAAAAACGCCATTGCCAGCTGGGTTAACCCAGCACTCAACCAAATTGTGATTCTAATAAAAACACACTCTGTATTTTTATTAGAGAATGTTGTATCACCCAAGAGCAGCCTTGAATTGGTTGAGTGCTGCCCTCTGGGTGAATAATTCATGATTTTCATGAATTATTCAGGCTAACAGCCGGAAAATCAACTGCTTCCAGAAATATAATGCTGATAATCGATCGGATTGTCGTTGAGAAACTCCTCTATTTTTGCCAGGTGTTTTTCATCAAACTCTGTCTCCCCAAGCGGATTGCTGAGGTTAATCACACCCACAGCCCGGCCCTCTTTGCCAACCAGGGGGAAAACAAGCAGTTGACGGGTGTCATGATCATCTTCTTGAAAACGCTCGTCTTCGGCAACATTATTTACAATTTCCGGAGCATTTTTTTCAATAACCAGCCCGGCTATACCAACACCAACCGGCAAAACAATCTCCGGGGGAGAAGAAAAACCAAGTGAACCAAAAATTTCAAGCTCCTCGCTTTCAGATTGCAAAAACATCACGGAGGCCATCTCAACCGGTATTTTTTCAACCAATTTCTGCAGCCATTCATCAAGATTTTTACGTATTTTCATTGGACAACTCCTCAGCCAGAACCTATTTTTAGCCAGAACTGAACTTCTTTGTTTGCCTATCACACCTACTTAAGTATAGAATATTTAAGGGCAATACGAAAATATAATTGCAGTTGATTATAAAAAAATATGTGCGGGTTGATAACCTTGATAATAAAATGTCCGGATTGTGGCCTGGAAATAGATGATGAATTAACTTCCTGCCCTCACTGCGGACGCGGCGAAGAAAAAAGGTTAAAACACGGACTGCTTCTGGAATGGAAAAATACAGGCTGCTGTTCATCCTGCTGCAGCTGGATAATACTGCTTTTTCTGCTGTTTATTCTCGTAATTACGCTGTCTGCCACCTGAAAATTATAGCTAATTGATAAGCGGAGAGAATATCACATAACTCATCGAAGGCGACGACACCGGAATATAGAACCTTCCAACGGTCATTCCGGCCCCGTGCCGGAATCCAGGATTTCTAATTTTAAACCGAAAAATACAAAATATAAAACTGGATTGTCCGGTCTCACTGCTCTTACACATCCGTGTGTCCGCAGCATTAGCACATCCTTGTGCGTCAAGCCGGACAATGACAGATTTTTATCGGCCGTCATTCCCGCGAAAGCGGGAATCCAGCGGTGTTGACGTTACGATTTTGAATTCATAGAGTCAAAATCAAAGCCACTGGATTGCCCGGTCAAGCCGGGCAATGACGAAGATGGTGGCTGGATTTCCCGGTTAAGCCGGACAGTGACAAACCATTGGAAGGTTCTAAACGGAATAAAAACTTACTTTACAATTCGGGGTAAGTTGTGGATACTTATTATTGTATAAACTTTAAAGGTTGTACAAAAAAATAAAATTCACAGAGAAGGAAAGCCGATGAAAACAATCCAAAACCTCCAGGATAATCTTCACCAGGCGGAAGACTGGGTCAGGCGGCTGCGGAAATGGTCGGAACGCCTGGAGAGCCATCCGACGCTGCTGGCCATGATATCAGTGTTGAAATATATCCCCGCCAATGGTGCCCAGGCGGCGCGAAGGAAATTGGAAAGTTTACTTGAAGAGTTTCCACGTACTGCCGAGGAAGTAAGTATCCAGGGGGAAAGCAGCGAACATCCGGAATCATACCATATACTGCTTGAAAATAACTATTCTGAAATAACAATTGAAACCAGAAAAAACCATAGAATTTTACTGGCCGGTGACAGCGAAAAGATAACTATCGATCACGGTCCGGACGAGAGCAAAATTTTTTATCCGCGCCTGCGCGAAAAGATATGCAAGAATTTTGACGTTACCTGGCCGGAAAACAAAAACACCGTCATAGAAAGCACTGCTGCAATCAGGGTGCTATTTTCCTCCGAATTGGAGCGGGCCCGCTCAACCCTGCGCTGGGCCTCCCAGGAACAGGATATATTACTCAGTTAAAAAAATAAAACCTTCCCGACTTTCCAAATTTCAGACTAATGTACATAATAAAGGCCCGGCAACGTCCTACTCTTCCGTAGCGTCACCGCTACAGTACCATCGGCGCTGAAGGGCTTAGCTACCGTGTTCGGCATGGGAACGGGCGTTTTACCCCCTCGCTATTGTTACCGGGCGCAAGTATATATTCAGTTATAAAATCTTTGACAACCGGATCCTGCATGGAAACGAAGGTAATTCTCAGGTACCAGATTAAATCTGGATAGTTGTTAAAAATAAGAGAGGTGGTCAAGCCTCACGGTCAATTAGTACGGCTCAGCTTAACACATTACTGTGCTTACACTTGCCGCCTATCAACCTGGTGGTCTAC
The DNA here is from genome assembly GCA_046546195.1 of bacterium. Lineage (GTDB taxonomy): Bacteria > T1Sed10-126 > T1Sed10-126 > T1Sed10-126 > T1Sed10-126 > CAYTSZ01. The sequence goes on from JBKGYI010000181.1 coordinate 3,854, forward strand.
CAGGGTCCTTCATCCCCGAAGGGAATGGAATT
>JBKGYI010000182.1:0-3881 GCA_046546195.1 bacterium
CGGGTTTCCCGGAGATAGCAGAACAGAGAATAAACGGCGCAACAATATCCGGGATATTACCAGGCTTTCAGAAGAGGAGATAAACAACCGTCCCGCTTACCAGCGAAAAAAAGAGGGAGTCGAAATAATCAACAGTGACCCCGATAACGGTGAGCGTCTTGATGAGGACGATGAAAATCGACTGAATATCCCGACTTTTATGCGGATTCGCTAAAAAAGGGATAACTGTCCTTTTTCGCCTGCGGCGGGTTGAGGTTGTGTTTTTCTGCCCTGCTCTCGCGGCGAAGAAGGACAGTTTTTAGCTCGGTTCATCCTGTTTTCTGGCGGATTAACTTAAGTAGTTTTTGAAGTCGCCCGGAAAACTCTTTTTTGAATTTTGCATAATTTTTTTTCGGGTCGGTTTCCAGACTGTCCGGGGAGTCTTCAAACGGGTAAAAAGAGTTTGCTATCAAAAATTTTAGTTCTTCCCCTGACCCGGGCTGCGTTTCGCTGTTTCTGGGCGGGGGAGTGTTTGTTTCCTTAAGACTTCGCAGCATTTTCTCGGTTTCGTTTTGAAACTGCTGCCAGTCAACGGTTATCTTTTTCTTTTTTAACGGCTTCAGGTTATCTTTGCTCGAGAAATAATTCGATTTAAAAAATTTAAGAGGTGATTTGATTACCTCCCAGTTTTTCATGCGCAGCCCGTCCGCTCTGAAATCGCAGCAGCGCGCGGGTAGATTGCGCCCGGCTTCTTCAAACCAGTTGTTCTGACTTATATATTCGTCGGTGGTATAGATTTTGTTCCCCCGGATACTTTCTTTAAGCAGTAATTTTTTTGTGTATACTTCTCTGGTATCTGAAATTTTCTTAATATGGCAGTCGGCCAGGCTTGTAAAACGGTTAAGATTGCTTATCTGTTTTTGTTCCCATAATGAGCCGCTGGCTCCCCCCCGCATATCCGGATAACCGTGGTCGATGCCCACGATACCAATTGGGTTGCAGTGTAAATACTGGGCGAAATCAAGCCCGGTGGCACTGACACTTCCCCCGCTCTGCAAAAAATCGATTCCGTTTACAAACCTTTTAAACCAGGCAGAAAGAGGAAATACCGTCCGTTCCTCGCTTAGGCCCGATGATATGTAGACGGGAAATCGCAGCTTGTTTTTGGCCCAGTCGAAATATTCCTGGCGGGCGCTCCAGGAGGCTACCAGGTTGGTAGCTGGTTTTACCCCCTGTAGATATTCGGCGTTCGCTTGCTGGGGATCGATAGTTATTGCAAAATCAGCCCGGATGTTTTTGCTCTGGAGACTGCTTAGTGCGGTGTCCGCGGCAATGATTGTGACCCTGTCCTGAACCCGGGCGACCCAGTCCAGACTATCGGACAGTGAGGGCCCGGCTCCGACGAGCAGGGCCGGGGTCTGCTCCCGGCTGCCGGCCAGCGCGGTCAGGGAAGACATTGTTTCGATTTCCGGAAGTATTTCAAGGAAATTATCGAACCAGAGCCAGAAAAACCGGCGCGTTGACTGGCGTTCGCGCAGTATTTTCCTGCCGGTTAAAATTACATCGTTGTGAACTTTTGGGAGTAACCGTGGGAAAACCTCCTGGTAACCGGGGTGGACTATCGGTATCGAGTTCATTAATTGTTTGCTGGGCAGAAGTTTTAAAATATTTTCAATTGTATTGTGTTCCTCAAGGAAAAAACGCCCGTCTTTAAAGGAAAAACCATTAATCGCTTCAAATCGCGGCAGAAGTTCAATTATCGTGCAGTTTTGCGTATTTCTTTTGACCAGTTCGGAAAAATAGCCTGCCCCGCCGCCGAAAAGGATAACGTTTTTTCCGTCAATCCTGTTCTTTATCTGATTCCACCATTTTTGTGCTTCGGCCCGGGGGTCATAACGGTTGTGAATGATAAAAATTTTCCCGTCTTTTTTGATTTCGAGATAATAGCCTTTTTTGCGTGCCTGTTTAATATCTATCTGCAATTGTTAAGCCACCTTTAAGCTCCGGCTGTTAAAATCCAGCATAATTCAACCCCTCATTTATTGGGAACTGTTTTCCCGAACTTAAATTAGTATAGCAAATTTATCCTACTTTTATTATGACAAGCCGGGCCAAATTTGATTAAGGTCTAAACCCCGTTAAAAGCCGCGCCGCTCCTTTTTTTTCGTCATCCCGCTGAAAACAGGAATTCAGGAAATTAGCCCTGCGGATCGAGTGGCCGGGGCCGGCCCGATAATGACGGGCTTTTTGGAGTATATTTTGTTAAAATTGAAAATAAAATTAGCGAATGGAGTGTTTTTAGATGCTGACATTTATATATCGACATGATATCGACCCCTACCTGATCCGTTTTACGGAAAACTTTGGTATTCGCTGGTATGGAGTGGCCTATCTGCTTGGTTTTCTGATCGGTTTTTTGATTCTGCGGTTCCTCGGCCGCCGTGGTTATTTGCAGGTCGATATCGAACAGATAGCTGATTTAACCCTGATCGTGGCGCTCTGGGGGATTATTGGTGGCCGTCTTGGCTACGTCTTTTTATATGGATTAACATTTTTGAAGGAAAACCCTTTCTATATATTCCAGGTCTGGAGCGGGGGGATGTCTTTTCACGGTGGTTTGCTGGGCGGGTTTGGGGGATTGCTCTGGTGCGCGTATACTCGAAAGATAGATTTCTGGGAACTTGGTGATCTGGCTGCTCTCGCTGTGCCACCGGGGATTATGCTGGGGCGAATAGCTAATTTTATAAATGGTGAACTGTGGGGTCGCCCGACCTCCGGTAGCTGGGGAGTTATTTTTCCGGGCAGCGAACTGACCCGCCATCCTTCTCAGTTGTATGAAGCTGTTCTTGAGGGGCCGGTTTTGCTTGCTATTGGCTGGTTGATTTATAGAAAATATCCCCGCCGCGGCTACGCCGGGGCCGCATTTCTCTTTTTTTACGGTCTGCTGAGATTTTTGGTTGAATTCACCCGGGCCCCCGACCCTCATATCGGTTATATTTTCCTGGGGTTGACTCGCGGCCAGCTTTATTCTCTGCTGCTTTTACCCCTGGCCGCGACAATTTTTTATTACCGCTATCGAACCACCAACGGGGTATCGTGAAACGTCTCTCAGCTTACGCCCCTCACTTCGCAATAGCGTTTATCTGTTTGTTACTTTTTGCTGTTTTTTACCGGGAAAATTTTCATCGCTTTTTTACAGCCCACGAAGCTGCTCATCTTTTTTATGCTCACCAATCGCCGGCCTGGATAGTCCGCCAGTCACTGTTTAGTGTTGATTATCCCCCGCTTTATTTTATCGTGCTTGGTTTCTGGACTCTTGTTCCCCAAACCGCCGGGCTTACCGGGATGCTTTTCTTTAATCTACTGCTATTTTTTACTGCTCTTATTATTCTCTATTATCTTCTGCAAAATATTGTCTCCTCGAACCATGCTTTTTTGATGACTGTTTTTTTTCTGTTTACTCCGCCGGTGTTTCTGTTTCCGGCTCTGCTCAGGGTTTACTCCCTTTTGTTTCTGACTGCTGCCGGACTTGCCTTTTTTTCAGTGAAAATACTGGTTAACCGTAACTATGATTTTTATAATTGGGCCGGCTGGACTTTGTTTGCACTTCTGGCTGCCTATACTCATACCTATGCCCTTGGTTTTATAACTCTGCTTGCTTTGCTTATCGTCTGGGAACTGCGGGATGAAACCGAAATCATCGATTGTTTGATTGCAATTGGAAGTTTTCTTGCTCTTTATCTTCCCTGGGTTTTGCGTATTGCCGAAGCCCCGGCCTCGGATATGCCCGCTCATCGAATCCCCCCTGAATCATATCTTTCTGGCGGGGCGTTAACAGTCACTTTATTGATTTTAGCTGTAATTGCTGTTGCTTATTATACCGGTCAAGTTAAACCGAAAAA
>JBKGYI010000183.1:0-3844 GCA_046546195.1 bacterium
TAGCCGGTGTAGTTCTCGTCAATTGCTTTTCGAGCGGCGTCTTTGACCTGCTCGGGAGTTGGGAAATCAGGTTCTCCGGCTCCGAAGTTAACAACATCGATATTATTTGCTTTCATTTCCTTGGCCCGGGCTGAAATCGAGAGTGTTGCCGAGGGTTGTATGGAATTTGATCTTCTTGATAAATGCATCAATTTTCCTCCTGGTAAAAAGTAAGTAATGCCGGCCATTTTCTAAAAAAATATAAAAGTATCAATGCTTTCAGGGAAATTATATCCTAAAAGTTAAATTTTGTAGCCAGCCATCTATTCCGAGTAGAAACGTTGTTCGAGTGAAACTGAAATAATCGGGGCCTTGCCGATATGGACCGATTCGGCCATCAGTTCCCGTTCAAGATTAGCGGAAGCTACGGAATCAGGGCTGTGTGATTCCGGACCGCGCTGGCAGAGAAAAACGATATCCGGTTTGTGCTGTTCTATAAGTTCATTTATTGTAAACGGGGAGGATACTTTTTCAATATCAATTACCCGGATAACCGCTTTTGTTTCGGCGATTTTATATTTCATTTTAGTCGCTTCTTTTCCCAGCCATGTAATGTTAAAACGCGGGTTTTTCCCCAGCTGCTCGACAATACCGGCGGAGATATCTCCGGTCCCGATAACAAGAGCGTGAATTGGAGTTCCTGCGTGAGCCACCTGCTGAATTTTCAATACAACCACCCCGTAAGTGATAGAAAGTAAAAGTAAAGCATAGTCAGCACCACCAGTGGTATTGTAACTATGGCGCCAATTTTTATCATCTGTTTTGTTGATATCTCCCCGGTTGTGTAGATCAGGGCCATCCGGGTGGAAGCACTTGGTAAAAAGAACCCGAATGTGGCTCCGAAAGCCATCGGCAGTATGAGGGCGGAGACAGGCAGATTACTGCCGGAGGCGGAATTAACCAGCAGCGGTGCAAAAATTGCGACCACCGTGGTGTTATTGATGATGTTACTGGCGATTGCCGAAATAAGAATAAGTCCCCCAGCCATCAACGGGTAGGGGAGACCTTTACTGAGGTAGTTGATAAAAACGGCAAACCAGTCACTTACCCCTGACACCTGCAGTCCGTTGGCCAGCGAGAGCCCGGCGCCGATAATCAGATAGACTCCCCAGTTAATCTGGCGGGCGTCTTTCCAGGTAATAATTTCACCGCTGAAAAGAAAGGCGGCGGCAATCAGGCTGATCAAAGCGCTGTGTGCCAGCCCCGAGGTGTGAGGAAAGTAATCCATAAAAATAGGCGATCCGACCCAGAAAACAATTGCGGCTGCAAGCACATAGAGAATATTTTTTTGGGATCTACTTAAATTACCCTGCCGGGTAAGTTCGCTGCTGAATTTTTTCGCCGGCAGTTTTACTATGGTTGGGTAGACGGTTTTAATAAGCAGCAGCCAGGAGACAAACAATAAGATCAAAGCGAGCGGGAAGCCGTATTTCATCCAATCAAGAAAACTCCAGGTTTCGCGGCGATTCAAAACACCGATTGCCACGGCGTTTGACGAGGCCCCGAGAATTGTACTCAGGGCGCCAAGTGTGCTGGCAATAACAAGGGCCATTAGCAGGGTCTGCAGAAACTGCTGGCGATGTTTTTTTTCGACCAGACTGGCAATTGCCATGCAGACCGGGATAAGCATCGCCACAACGGCGGTGGAAAATACCCACATTGAAGTAAAAGCGGCGACTAACATAATACTCAATAAAACCAGCCGGGGATTTCCCCGGCAGCGGATAAGCAGATCCATGGCAATACGCCGGGTTAACTGATGTTTTCGCAGCGCCTCAGCTAAAAACAGGCTTCCGAGAATTAGAAAAACAACCGGGTCGGAGAAGGGAGCAAAAGCCGCCCGGACATCGACCAGTCCGCTTAAAGTGAGACTGACCGGAATCAGCAGGCTGGTTACCTGGAGAGGAATGGCCTCGGTTATCCACAGGCCGCCCGCAAAGACCAGGACGGCCAGCCCCAGCCGGGAGCGGCTGTCGAGTCCGGTTGCTGGAGGCAGATGTAAAATTACGATACACAAGCTGATGATGATTAGTATCTGGAGTTGATTTTTTGAAAATGACATTTATTTCACCGTTATAAATTCAAATAGGACAGACTTGCCGGTATCCTGGTTTTTTCCGGGTAAAAACGAGCAGGGGACGGTTAAAAAAGTTCTGTCGTAATTCGTATGTGTAATTCCCGAGGTGCCTGTGCGATCTGTATTTTTTTAACTATGACAGCTTTGAAACGTTGTTCGATAATCAGCATTTTCTTACAGCGCGGACATTCTTCCAGGTGAGTCTGCAGCTTTTTTACCATCTCTTCGTCCAGTTCGCCGTCTATATAGCTCTGATAGTGCCGGGCAAAAGTTTTGCAGTCCATCAGCATTCAACCTCACAGGAATTATTCATTGCTCTTCGTCTTTTTTTGACCCGCCCGGAATGATTCCTTTTTTCCGGGCATAGTCAAATAGTTTTTTCTTAAGTATATTCCGGGCCCGGTGCAACCGTGACATTACGGTACCGATCGGGCAGTCAAGAATTTCAGCTATTTCCTTGTAGGAAAAGTCCTCAATATCCGCCAGAATAAATGTTGAGCGAAACTCTTCCGGCAACTCTTCAATAGCATTAACAATTTGCTGGGGCAAAATATTCTCGAAAAAGTCTTTTTCCGGTTCATTTATGTCGGAACGAAGCTCTTCGCCAAGAATAAAATCATAAACTTCTTCAATATCATCGTAGTGAACCTTATCCGGTGTTTTTTTGTATTTTTTATAGCGGGTATTGTAAAGATTGCGCAAAATTGTAAACAGCCAGGCCTTGCAATTGGTCCCCGGGGTGTACTGGTGAAAGTAGCGGTAGGCTCGCATGTAGGTGTCTTGAACCAGGTCTTCGGCGTCCTCTTTGTTTCTGTTGATGCTGCGGGCATAGTTATAGAGAGCGTTCAGGTGGGGCAGAGCCTCCTGCTTGAAAAGCTCCTGCTTTTCTTTCTCGCTCATTTTAGAGATATCCAAATTTTCTTCTTCACTCATATTTAAATGTCCTTTTTCGGTTGTTTAAACAACTATCAATCCGGCCGGTGTTTTTCCAGTCCGTATTTTTCGATCTTGTTGTAGATTGTCGATCGATTAATCCCGAGGATCCTGGTTGCCGCTGAAATGTTCCAGTTTTGATTTTCGATAACCCGTAGTATATGTTCTTTTTCAATTTGCTCAAGTGATTTTTTGCTGCCGGGGACTGTTTTGTTTCGGCCAGAAGTGTCTTCTGAAAAAATGTATGGCGGCAGGGCAGCGGGGGTTAATACTTTCCCGTCAACCATAGCCAGTGCGTATTTAATACAGTTTTCCAGTTCGCGAACATTACCCGGCCAGTGATAGTTCCTCAGGGCATCCATTGTTTCGGGAGCTATTGTGTCAACTGCCGGTTTTATAGCTGGAGCAAAACGCTGTAGAAAGGATTTGCTTAAAGCGGGGACATCATCCAGCCGCTTCCGCAGCGGTGGCATCTCAATGGCCATAACGTTCAAGCGGTAATACAGATCTTCCCGAAAGTTACCCGCTTTAATTTCCTTCTCAATATTTATATTTGTGGCAGCCAGAACCCGGGTTTCCACCTTCCTTGGTTTTGTCGAACCCAGCGGGGTAAATTTATGGGTCTGTAAAAAACGCAGCAGTTTTGTCTGCATATGGGGGGGGAGATTACCGATTTCATCCAGAAACAAAGTGCCTTCATCGGCCAGTTCGAATTTTCCCGGTTTGGTTTCGTGGGCTCCGGTGAAAGACCCTTTCTTGTGGCCGAACAGTTCGCTTTCCATTATGTTTTCGGGC
>JBKGYI010000184.1:0-3821 GCA_046546195.1 bacterium
GGTGAGGAAACAGCTCTTATTAATTCTATCGAGGGAAAACGGGGCATGCCCCGGCCACGACCACCATATCCCAGTATTGAAGGTTTATGGGGCAAACCAACGGTAATAAATAATGTCGAAACACTGGCCAGTGTTCCCGATATTATTGTAAACGGTTCTGAATGGTTCAAAAAAATGGGAACCTCGGACAGTCCCGGAACCAAAGTGTTTGCCCTGGCCGGAAATGTAGTTAACACCGGCCTTGTGGAGGTCCCGATGGGAATCACCCTGCGCGAAATTGTCGAAGATATCGGCGGCGGGATTCCCGATGGCAAAAAAATAAAGGCAGTCCAGACCGGCGGGCCGGCAGGTGGCTGTCTGCCGGCTGATATGCTGGATACTGTAGTTGATTTTAAGTCACTGGATGAAGCGGGCAGTATTATGGGCAGCGGTGGACTCATCGTGATGGATGAAGATACCTGCATGGTAAATCTGGCCCGCTTTTTTATTGAGTTTTCAAAAGACGAATCATGTGGAAAATGTACCCCCTGCCGCGAAGGTACAACACGAATGCTTGAAATACTGGATAGGATCACCCGGGGGGCCGGTAAGGAAAAAGATATCTATCGACTCAAAAGATTGGCCAAACTGGTTAAGAGATCCTCCCTCTGCGGACTGGGTCAGGCGGCTCCCAATCCGGTCCTCAGCACACTCGAACATTTTGAGGACGAATACAGAGCACATATCGAAGAACAGGAATGCCCGGCCGGAGCCTGCCGCAGCCTGGTCACCTACAAAATCGATCCTGAAAACTGTATCGGCTGTGGCGCCTGCCGGATTAACTGTCCGGTCGAATGTATCGAAGGAAAACCAAAAGAGGTTCACGTTATCAACCAGGATGAATGTATTAAATGCGGTAAATGCTACGAGGTATGCAACTTTGACGCGGTGTTGAGGTAATTATGTCAGATAATCAAAAGGTAACCTTAATAATTGACGGTAATAAAATAGAAACTGAGGCGGATTCAACCATAATGGAGGCCGCCGACGAGCTGGGTATTCATATCCCCCGGCTCTGTTATCACCCCGAACTCAGCATTCTCGGTGCCTGCCGGATCTGTGTCGTTGAGATAGAAGGTGAGGACGGGGTGGATGCTTCCTGCTGCCGGCCGGTTGAGGATGGCATGAAAGTAAAAACTTCATCCCCCCGGCTGCGGCGTATACGCCGCGACATTGTGGAACTGATCCTTGATAACCACCCCAAGGATTGTCAGACCTGCGTGCGCGATGGGAACTGTGAACTGCAGGATATGGCCTATAAAACAGGAGTCCGAGAACGTCTGTATGAGGGGAAACGAAAACACTACAAAAAAGACTTAACTTCCCCGGCTATCGAACGCGACCCTGAAAAATGTATCTTATGCGGACGCTGTATCCGGGTCTGCGATGAAGTGCAGGGGGTCACCAATCTCTGGCAGCAGTATCGCGGTTTTCAGAACGTCGCAGCTCCTGCCTATAACCAGCCGATTGAGGACTCAGTATGTATCCGCTGCGGGCAGTGCGCAAATGTCTGTCCGACAGCTTCCATCGTGGAAAAAAATATGACGGACGAAGTCTTTGAAGCGCTTGAAGACCCCGAAAAACACGTGGTTGTCCAGACCGCCCCTTCAATCCGGGCAGCGCTCGGCGAGGGGTTCGGATATGAACCGGGAACACCGGTTACCGGTAAAATGGTTACCGCACTCAGACTTATGGGGTTTGATACAATATTCGATACCGACCTCGGGGCCGATCTGACAATAGTTGAAGAGGCAAATGAATTTTTAACCCGGTTCCGTGAAAATAAAAAATTACCCTTAATAACCTCCTGCTCACCGGGCTGGATAAGTTTCCTGGAAACATTTTATCCGGAACTTATCCCCCACGCTTCAACCTGTAAATCGCCGATGAGTATGCTCTCCACATTAATTAAAACTTATTACGCCGAGCAGAAGGATATCGATCCGGAAAACATTTACTCGGTAGCCATGATGCCCTGTACAGCCAAAAAATATGAGGCGGACCGTGAAGAGCACAGGCAGGAAAACGGTCTGCCCTACACCGATGCCGTCCTCACCACGCGCGAACTGATCTGGATGTGCAAATGCATGGGCATTGATTTCAGGAATCTTCCCGACAGCCAGTTTGACCGCCCGCTTGGTAATTCCTCCGGCGGCGGCGATATTTTTGGCACCACCGGCGGGGTCACCGAAGCTTCACTGCGCACAGCTTATGAAAAGTTTACCGGAAAAGAATGCACCGATCTTGATTTCATGCAGGTCCGGGGAACTTCGGGCATAAAAGAAGCAAGCATTGAACTGGACGGTGAAACTATCAATATAGGAATTGCCAATGGTCTTAACAATGCAAAAAAACTGTTCGATCTTTTAATGAACGGAGAAAAAGAGTTCCACCTGATCGAAATCATGGCCTGCCCCGGCGGCTGCGTGGGCGGAGGCGGTCAGCCTTATCCCCCCAAGGATACCCATGCCCTTGATCCCGATCTTGTCAAAAGAAGAGCCAAAGCTCTCTACTCAATAGATTCCAACAAAAAACTTCGCAAATCACATGAAAACCCGGATATTTTAAAGCTTTATAAGGAATTCCTGGGTGAACCTAACAGCAAAAAAGCACACGAACTGCTGCACACCAGCTACAAACCAACTCAACGGCGGGGTATAAGATGAATACCGAGACCACACTTCCCGATCCAGTAGTTAAATACATCGAAGAAAAAATGGAATGCGACCACCCGGAGAGCTACCTGATCCCGGTTCTGCAGAAAGTTCAGAACGAATTTGGTTACCTCTCCGAAGAAAATATGGATCAGATCGCCCGGCTGATGAATATACCCTACGCCAAAGTATCGGGTGTGGCCACTTTCTACCATTATTTTAATTTTTCTCCCGCCGGGGAAAACAAGATAACAGTCTGCACGGGAACCGCCTGATACGTGCGCGGGGCCGATGCCGTGCTCGACAGATTCAAAGAAGAACTCGGGGTGGGAATGAATGAACCGACCGAGGATGGTAAATTTTCAATAGTAGACGCCCGCTGCGTCGGGGCCTGCGGCCAGGCCCCGGTGGTCGTAATCAATGAAAAAGTCTACGGCAAGGTAACCCCCGACGACGTTCCCGGAATTATCAAGGAATATAAAGACGACTGACACAGAAAAATCTCCAAATAAAATCCCGCACATCCAGTTCAACCCACAGTAATTCTTTTCTTTTTTCCAGACCTTTGAACCCCTGACTAAACCCTTAGCGCCCCCAACCAGCCCCATCAAAAAAAGACTTGACTTTCTGGATTAAACGCCGGTATTTATCATGTTCTTTTTTATGTTCCTTATATCCAGGATAATCAAACTTGCGCACTGCATACTCTTCGGTTTTCAGATGATAAAACGTATAGGCCAGAAACTCGTCAATAGCTTTTTTAAAAAGTCGGAGCTGTCCACTCGAATTTAGCCATAAAAAATTTCTCCGTTCTTTATTAAACTGGTATCACGGTAGCTCACCTGATTTTTTTATAGCCACCCGGGTTAAAATCGGACCAAAAAGTTCATAAATAACAGTTGTTGCAATTACTGTAGTCAGAACATAACTGCCTTTGTCCGGGAAAACACTATTTACAATCATTGCCATACCAAGCGCAACTCCCGCCTGGGGAACCAGCCCGATCCCCAGATAAAATCCATAATCCCATGGGAATCTTAATGCGATTGAACTCAACCAGGTTCCCGCTACTTTTCCGAATACCCTCGCCAGCATATATATACTCCCCACCAGCCCCAGACTGGCAAG
>JBKGYI010000185.1:0-3817 GCA_046546195.1 bacterium
AGCCACGTATATCCTCGAACCGCTCTATTTTAGACAATAAATTTCACTCCCAAAAACAAGGAACAAGCAACCAGGAACCAGGAACCAGGAACAAGGAACTTCTTAGCCTTTCCTATCCTTTCCTGTAGATTGCCGATTTTACTTTATTGAATTTTGTTTTTATATTATTAAGCGATTCCGAATGTCCGACAAAAAGATGACCCCCTCTGACCAGGGCGCGGTTTAAGTTCTCTATCACATGATGAATCATTTTATCATCAAAGTAAATCAAAACGTTACGGACCAGGGCAAGATCGACCTTGTTTATATAAGGATATGATTTTGATTTCAGATTGAAAGTTCTAAATATCACCCTGTCCCGGATTCTCTGATCTATTTCATAACGGTCCCCGGGTAGTTTTTTGCAGCAATTTTCAAGTGTACCCGGCAGCGCTTTTTCCAGGGGCATCAAATCGCGGCGGCGGTAAATCCCCCGTATTCCCCGGGCGACCACATTTTGAGAAAGATCGGTGGCCAGAATTCTGTAATCAGCCTTTAATTTCTGTTCCAGTATAAGAGCTGCGGTATACGGTTCTTCACCGGAGGAACAGGCCGCCGACCAGATGCGTACCCTTCGCTTATTTTGCCATCGAGGAATCAGTTTTTCAACAAAAAATTCCCAGTGGCGCGGTTCCCGGTAAAACTGGGTTGTATTTGTGCTGATCACATCTATTAAATCAGAAACCTCATCAACATTAGAAGTAAGATACTCCTGGTATTCACCCAGCGAATTAAGATCAAGTTTGCGCAGTCTTTTATCAACCTTGGCTTTCAACTGGTAAAAACGTTTGTCGGGAAAATATATCCCGTAGTCTTCATAAAGCTGATCACGAAACCTGCGTAACTTTATCTGGTTTGCTAAATTTGCGCTCATTTTATCCTTCTGATTTTTGGAAAATTGATGTTTTTACCTGGTTAAGATCATGGTCTATCCCCTGCAGAGTTTCCGTGTGACTTATCATCAGGATTCCCTTGTCCACGAGCAGTCTTTCACAGTTAGAAATAACATTTTGAATCATCGCTTGATCAAAATAGATCAGGACGTTGCGAACCATGATAAGATGAAACTTTTTCCTGAAAGGACGGTTTTTAAACTTCAGATTAAACTGGCGAAAGAAGACGTTTTCTTTGACCGAATCATCAAGCCGGTAGTTCGTCTGCTGATCGCGATGGAAAAAGTCTGAACTCAGCGACGGATCGTATTTGCGGACCGGCTCCAGGGATTTATCAGGATAAACAGCCCTGGTCCCCTGGCGCAGAACCTCCTCAGAAATATCCGAAGCCAAAATTCTATAAGGGGGGATATCGTATCTGCTTTTGCGTTTCTCCCGTTCCAGCAGAAGCCCCGCCGTGTACGGTTCTTCCCCGGAGGAACAGGCCGCCGACCAGATCCTGATCTCTTTTTTATCCTGCCAGGCGGGAATCAGTTCCTGTTCGAAATAATGCCAGTGAGGAAGTTCCCGGAAAAAATCTGTTTTATTGGTTGTAACTGTATCCAGGAAAAAAGGTACCTCATCCGGATTACCACGAAAATACTCCGCATATTCCTCTATGGAATCAAGCTCAAGCTGATAAACCCGGCGCTTGAGCTTGGATTCCAGGGTAAACATTTTCCTCTCCGAAAAATAAAGCCCGTATTCACGGTGGACATAATCCTTTATCCACAGCAGAGGACTTTCTTTCAGTGACGGAGAACCGGTAACCATCAAAAATCCGGGTTACTTTCTTCGAGCGGCATAACCTCATCCCAGTCCTTTTCCTCGCTGCTGGCTTGCTTTTTTTTACCGGATCTGCGGTTGCTTTTAGGCGATCTGGTTAATCGACCGGGCCCCGAAGATACTGCGGCGGCCTCATCAACTTTAAACTGATTGGCCAGGGAAGAAAGCTCATCGCTGGAGGATGCTGTCTGAGAGGCGCTGGAGACGTTCTGCTCGGTTACTGTTTCCAGCTCGGTTATCGCCTTGTTGATCTCTTCAATACCGCGGGACTGTTCCTCGCTGGCGCTGGCCACCTCCTGCATTCTCTCGGCGACAGTGCTCACGCCATTTTCAATTTCTTCCAGAACTTCACGGGAACGCTCGGCCATCTCAGCACCTTTGCTGGCGCGCTCGGTGCTTTCTTCGATGATCTGACCGATCTCCTTGGCCGCTTCCGCGCTTCGCTGGGCTAGCTGACGCACTTCGTCGGCGACAACTGCAAATCCTGCCCCGTGTTCGCCGGCGTTCGCCGCTTCCACGGCAGCATTCAAGGCCAGCAGGTTGGTCTGAAAAGCAATATCGTCGATCATTTCAATCGCTTTGGCAATCTCCGCACTATCACTGTCGATCTGCTCCATTGTCTCGGCGAGTTTTTCCACTTTATCGCTGCCATCGCTGGCAGTTTTTGCCGCTTTCTGACTCAAATCATCACATTCGGCGGCGTTTTTGGAACTCTGGTCAACCATGGAAGCCATCTCTTCGACCGCCGAAGAGGTCTCCTGGAGCGAAGAGGACTGTTCTTCCGCACCGGCCGAAAGCTCCTGGCTGGCGTTGTTGAGTTCGTTAGCCGAGGAAGCAATCTGACGGGCGAAGTTTTCCAGTTTGTCTACCATTATTGTGAACGCCTCACCGAGATCACCGGAAATTTCTTCATCCAGGGAACTGTCGGTAAGATCAAGCTCGGCAATCGCTTCCGCCTGGTCAACAAGTTTGCGCAGATTGAGGATAACTTTCTGGAAAGCATCACCGAGATCCCCCTCAAGGTGTTCGTCAAGAACCGGAGAACGAAGATTACCGGCGGCAATCTCATCGGCCTGCTCAACCAGTTTCCTCATGTTCTTTATCACCTTAGAAAAGGCTTTCCCGAGGTCACCCTCTATCTGGTCGTCAAGAACCGGATTACTCAGGTCAACATCGGCCATGACCTCCGCCTGGTCGACGAGATGCTGGAGAGATTCAAGCAGCTTGTTAAATATCCGCCGCAGGTCACCAACCTCGTCGCTGCTATCAACGGATAGCTGCTCCTGGCGCAGATTTCCTTTGGCCAGGCGATCCATAACATCAACCACGCCGACCAGCGGCGCTATCACATAGGAATTCATCAGATACACAATCCCCAGCGCGATGGCCACCGCAGCAAGCAATGCCCCAATTATCACCCAGAATGTTGTGGCCCGGGCGCTATCCTGCTGCTCAACATTTTCGTCTATTCTAACCTGGAATTGATGATGTATTTCATCCAGATGCTGCCGGACATTTTCAATATGATTTATAGTTTCAGTCTGTAAATAATCCGCTGCAGCTTCAAAATCGCCGGCAGCAGCAAGCTCGTTTATATGCTCGGCAGACTGATGCAGTTTTTCATGTGGTTCCTCGATTTCATCGAAAGGTTTCCGTATCTCACCGGGCCAGGAATGATACTCATCACTATCTTTTGTTTCATAATACCACTGGCCAAAATTACAGAGGGTGGGATCAAGTTCCCCCTCGAATTGATGTTCTTCAATAATTGCCAGCGAAAGCTCATTCAACCAGCTCAAATGAGCAATCTCCTGCTCATCTGTAAACACCATCGATTCCATGTCCCCCATGGTATTGTCCTGAATATTATCGTTCACCGACTGCATGTAGAAAAATATCCCGCTCATTACCACCATCAACAGGATTAAAACCCCAAAACCAGCTAAAACTTTATGACCGAGCTTCATAATTACTCCTCCTTGATTTAGATAAGTATCAACTTTAATTAAATTCGATTTTCATTATAACAGAAAACAAACAGTATTTATAATCAGTATAAA
>JBKGYI010000186.1:0-3812 GCA_046546195.1 bacterium
GGGAGAAATCTCCTCCCCGGTATTTAAATCATTATTGTGGTAATCTTCAGGATCTCCCCACGGTTCAAGCTCCGTCTCATCCCCGTCCACATCGGTTACTTTGGCCGACGCCGTTACCGGTACCCGGTCATTACCATAAGTTATAGCGGCCCCCAGGACTTTTGAGGTGGCGGAAACCGGTCCGGAAGTTACAATCGAATTATCCTCTATCTCAAAATCGACCGGACAGGGCCCAATATTTTCCTCCCCCCAGTTGTAAACCTATATCCCCTCCACTTCCGTCGGCGAACTAACTTCATAAAGTTCCCTGTATTCCGCGCCGAGCTTATCCTCAATATAATCAAGCACAGAATCATAAGCGTAACTCAGCTCTGGATCATCTGTATACTGGTTTAAAGATTGTGCCCCTGCTATCGCGGCATTGTCAGCAATCTGCTGCCATTTGTGTGTTTTGGCCAGGTAACGGCCGGCATCCACTGCAACCCCGGCCACCAGCATAAAAATCATTGTAAACACAACCCCGGCTACCAGAAACGACCCCCTGTTCTGGTCCAGCAACCTCCTAATTTTTCTTCCATATTTTTTTTGCACATTAATCAACCTCGAAAAATAAAATTCACATCACAAGCAATCTTCTGTTTACAGTATCCATCCTGAAACTCAAAATGTCAAAGTGACTTTTGACACAATACTCAACAAAACCTCAAACCCCAATCCCGCACCATGCGCTCAACGGACAATCTTAAAACCCGTAACCCACAACTCACTCTCTTCTTCGACCGACCGGACGCACCATCCATGTCAATTTGCTCACAGATTTTATTTTTTTCTACCGGATATTGATTTTTTCAGGAACGAGTCTGAATTACTGCCTGCAGGGAGACCTGCGAACCCTCCAGCTCGGCGGCCAATTTTCGGCGGGCCCGGTGCAGAGCGTTATCAATCGCTTTTTCGCTTTTTCCCAGTTTAGCCGCAATATCAGCGTAACTTTTCCCTTCCAGGTAGGCAAGCAATACTTTTTTCTCCAGCGAAGTAAGGGAATGCTGAAATATATTCCGCAGGTAAGCAATAGTTTCACTGGCAAGCAGTTCTTCTTCCGGATGTGAATCATCAGAAACTCCGAAACGGTCGTAATCATCAATGGAATCGGCTTTATTTAAAACCTCGTGCTTTTTTCTTTTTTGATCGCGCAAACAATCCAGCATCTGACGCCGCACACATACCGCACAGTAAGAGGCAAAAGGTACACCTTTCTCGCGGTTGTAAGACTGATATGCACTCACAAGAGCCAGCCTGGCCTCCTGAAGCAAATCATCAAAGTCCACACCCGGTACATAGTAATCAGAGACAATTGTCCGTAAAAGCGGTTCGTATTCCTCGATCAACCTCTCCCATTGCGCCGCCTCTTCCCGGTTTGTTCTGGCTTTAACCAACTGCTTCGACCTCCAATTATGCCCGCTGCCCTGGCAACTTTTGATATAGAATCATTATTTTCTTACATTCGAGGCAGGAGTACACCGCTTAACCCGCACCGCTTTATTAATGTATAAGCCATTTCAGTCCAAAAATCAAACTTTAATTTTCAGATTCGAAATAATTTATTAACTGCGGCTATCTAATCTCCCCCCTAATCCTCAGCAGAACAGTAAATTAAAACGGAAGGCGGGCTGTATTTATTCCCCTGCAGCTTTAACCCGGGCGGGAGGAATAACTTCAATGTGAGCCGAATCACGCTGATAAAACCGATCCAGCATCCTGCTCAGCGATTCAGTTTCACCGGATATCCAGTAAGAACGCTCTATATCCCCCGGTTTTTCC
Organism: bacterium; assembly: GCA_046546195.1. Classification (GTDB taxonomy): domain Bacteria; phylum T1Sed10-126; class T1Sed10-126; order T1Sed10-126; family T1Sed10-126; genus CAYTSZ01. The sequence continues at coordinate 1,819 of JBKGYI010000186.1, forward strand.
GGCATCAAATCCGAAAGATGGTCTGCGAGAACCTGACCGGGGTCAAGTAATTCAACCTCCTTCCCCATCTTTTTTTGAATAATCGGACTTAAAAATGGATAATGAGTACATCCAAGAACAATAGTTTTCGCCCCAAAACTTTTAACCGGCTCCAGCAGCGGTTCAAGTGTCTGTTCAATAATCTGCCCCTCCAGGTGGCCAGCTTCAATCATCGGAACCAGCGGGGAACAGGGCTGCTGGTAGACCTCAAGACCCACTTCTTCTAACAGGACTCCGTAGCGATTACTGGCTACCGTGCCGGCAGTAGCCAGCACCCCCACTTTTTTAGAACCCGTGATTTTTTTAACCTCTCTGGCCAGATTATCATTCAACAGACCATAAATTTTCAGATCCGGATATTTCCGGCGGGCCTCTTCAATGGCAACGCTGGAACTAATATTGCAGGCCATCACGATCGTTTTGCAGCCTCTGCTTGCTAAAAAACCGGTGACATCAAGCGCCAGTTTTTTTACCTCCGCAAGCGGACGGTCACCATAGGGGCAGTGCGCGGTATCAGCAAAATAATGGAAAGAAAAATCTCCGTGCCTGGCCCGAAATGCCTCCAGAACAGTCAGTCCGCCAACTCCGGAATCAAAAAAACCAAACATTTTATTTAAAGAATCGCTTCGTCAATTTCACTGCGCGAGGAGCGAGCGGGAGAAATAGATTTTTTCTTTTTCACAGTTGCCGGTTTTACAGCATCAAGTGCCGGTAAAAGTTCCCGAGACGCACCGGCCGCTCTTTTAAACAACTTCGGTCCTTCTTCACGAACCATTCGGTATTCCTTATACGACTCGATCTTTTTGGGTTCTTTGCCCAGTATTCGCTGCACCTGAAGTTTTATAAAATGACGCGTGAACAACTCACTTTCCGAAAGCAAATCGATCAACTCCAGCAAAGCCACCGTTTTTTCCGGATAGACATTCCGGCGGCCCTCCTTTGCAATAGGAAGCTCATACTTACCACACCAGTATTTTATATTCCGCTCACTAATTCCTGTTTTTTCAACCAGATCCTCAAGATAAATAGCAGCCATCATCAAACCTCCCTAAAATCTTTATTTAAATATTTCTGTCAGAACTCTGCCGTCCGCCTCCAGATGATCACGATAATCGAGACCGAAAAGAGCAAGAACTGTCGGAGCAATATCCACATTCTCAGTTTCTTTCAAACTGGCACCGGCAGCTATTCCAGAACCATAAAAAATATGCGGTATGACCCGATCACGATTCTGGCTGGAGCCATGCTGACCCAGACTGGAAAAACCTACCGTATGCGTGGACGCAACGTCTATGAAAAAATCTCCGCTTCGAGGTGGAATATGATAATTTATCCCGGACATCGTCCCGTCCAGATCCGGCAGATCATGCTCAGAATAAATCTTCTGCACCCATTCTTTATCTCGAATCAATTCATAGGCTTCCGGTACATCAGAACTGTTTCTGATAAAAAGTGAAAATGCGCTCCCGCCGCGGCTCATAACCGCATGCTCAATCCCCGCCTCACCCAGCTCTGGAATATCCGGTTCATCCCGGGAGCCTCCGGCGACAACATTATCGGTATTTTTAATATGAGTGAAACCGTGGTCGGCAACTATAAAAACTGTGTATTCATCATAAAAATCACCTTCATCGAGAAACTTTAAAAACTCGCCAAAATGGGCATCAGCTTTCTCAACCGTCCGCCGGTAAGCTTCAATCCCACCACGAACACCATGCTGGTGACCAACGTAATCAAGTGAAGCAAGATTGGCAATGGCAAACTCCACCCGGTGGTCATTGACCGCTTTTTTTAACTGCCCCAGAAGAGCCTGATCAAGCTCATGTTTCAACTCCAGGGCTCTTTCTTCACTATCATTAACAAATCTCTCGTAGCGATTGTCCCAGACCTGGCGGCTGACGTGATTTTTTATCGCAACCTGATGACTGGCCCCGCGACCGCCCACCAGCTCATAG
>JBKGYI010000187.1:0-3763 GCA_046546195.1 bacterium
CCCTATATTTTCAGGCTGGTTAAATAAGGAAGTTAATTAATAAAGCGGGGAGCCCATAGAGGCTTCCCGCTTTTTTTAATTCCCGAAGAGAAATATTTGTTTTCCCACTCTAAAAACGAAGAAACCAGTTTAAAGTTGTTCGGTTTCCACCCGGTTGCGGCCGGTTTCTTTTGCTCTGTAAAGGGCCTGGTCGGCTTTTTCTACCAGTAGCCAGGCGCCCATCTGGGGGCGGGGCAGCATTGAGGCCACACCAACACTGATGGTGACAACATCACTTGCTTCAGATTTTTCATGTTCGACGCCCTTTTCTTCGATCCGGCGGCGAATCTGCTCCCCTAATTTTTCAGCACCGGCAAGGTCGGTTTCCGGTAAAATAGCCGCAAACTCCTCGCCTCCGTAGCGGGCAACAGTATCTATGGAGCGTTTGATAACTTCATCCATAACCGAAGCGATCTCTTTCAAGCACTGATCCCCGGCGGGATGACCGTAGTGGTCGTTATAGTTTTTGAAACTGTCTATATCCATCATAATGATCGAGATCGGTTTTTTATCCCGCAGGCAGTGTTCCCATTCATCTTTCAGTTTTTCCTCAAACCGGCGGCGATTGGGCAATTGGGTCAACGAATCGATTACGGAGAGTTTTTTAAGATAATTGTTTTTCTCGGCCAGCTCCTTGTTAAGTTTTTCAATCTTTTCGCGGTATTTTACCTCTTCGGTCTTATCAATGGCAATGGCAACGTATTTTACCCCGGTATCGGTTTCAAAACCATTTGTCCCAACATCAACCGGAAACTCCTGATTTCCCTTTTTTTTAGCCCGCTCCTCTCGTCTCTGACTGATAAACTCCGCCCCCCTATCCTCGCAGTATTCCTGGAAGAGTTTAAAAGTTTCCGGCAGAATTATCTCTATGGATTTCCCCCGCAGTTCCTGTTTTCCCCAGCCAAATATCCGCTCGGCCGCAGGATTAACATCTTCAATACTACCGCGACAATCAAAGGTGATTACAGCGCCGTGAGCAGTTTCCACGGTTGCCTTCAGACGTTCGCGCAGGCGGTGTTCTTCCGTCACAATATCATGTACAGAAGCAAATCTTGTTATCTCACCGTCTTCATTCATTATGGGAACAATTATCGCCCGGGTCCAGAAAAGTTCACCGTTTTTCTTCCGGTTACAAAACGAGCCCTCCCAGATTTCCCCCTTTTTAATCGTTTTCCAGAGATTTTCGTAAAAATCCTGTGGCTGACGCCCCGAATTCCATATACTGGGATTAGCACCGATAATCTCCTTTTGGGTAAACCCGGTTTCCTGAAGACAACGTTTATTCACCGCAACTATATTACCCTCATAATCGGTAATTACGACCATACCGGGGCCGTTTTCTAAAAGCTGACAGACAGACTCCAGTTCATCCCGCAAACCACATTTTTCCATTTTTTCTCAGATCTTCCTCTAAAAACAAAGTTTAGAATCATAATAATCTACTGGCTTCAAACAGAATAGACCTATCAGAAAACTATGTAAAGAAAAACAGAAGTAAATTCCAAATACGTAAAGCTTGTGACAGTTTTTACAAGGTTTTAAAGCTTTAAGACTCCAGTGGACTAAATTTATCAGCAAAAATACGTTCGGCTTTATCCAGTTTGGGGTTTATTACCGCAGTGCAATAGTTATGACTTTTATTTCTTTCGTAATAATCCTGGTGATTTTCAGCGGCCGGATAGAAACTGTCCAGGGAACTTATTTCTGTCACTATGGGATCCTCATAGATATTTTTTTCGGAGAGTTCCTCCACCACTTCTTCGGCAATTTCTTTTTGCCGGGGGTTGTGATAGAAAATCACCGAGCGATACTGGGGACCCACATCGGGGCCCTGACGGTTACGAGTGGTAGGATCGTGGATGGTAAAGAAAATGTAAAGTAACTCCCTTAAACCGATAACGGAGGGATCAAAACTGATTTGAACAACTTCGGCATGTCCGCTTTGCCCGCTGCATACCTGGCGGTAGCTGGGATTTTCCACCTGCCCGCCGCTGTAGCCGGAAACTACCTTCTGCACTCCTTCGATCCGTTTAAAAACCGCCTCCAGGCACCAGAAACACCCACCCCCCACTGTCGCCGTGGCCAGTTCATCATTGCCCATATTAAAAATATCCTCCATGGCTCCCGGACTGTCCGGAGCCCGCATTATAAAAAGTCACTTTACAGCACATCTTCTTCCAACCAATCAATTATATCATCAGATTCATAGAGAGGGTCGCCATCGATAAAAAGACAGGGAACCTGCAGCTTCCCGCCAACATCTTCAAGTCGCTGGCGGGCAGACGGATCATCATCTATCTCTTTCAACTCAATGTCCCCGATCCCGTTTTCTTCTAAAAAAGAAAGCACCTTCTGACAAAAAGGACAGTTTTTTTGATAAAACAGTTCTAAATTCTCCATTTTCATCACCCTCCCGGAGTAATTCAGTTTAGATCTATAATCCAAACGCGAATTTGATTATATATTTTTTCATCGATTTCTCAAAAAAAACAGGGTTCTCTAATTTCAGTCGGGCAAAAGGAAAGGGTGGAAGTAAACAGCTATACTTATTACAATCAATAGGGTCAAATCAGGATACAGGATTTTATTAATAGAAATTAATTCAACAAAGGTGGTTATCTTGAAAGTTTTGATAACAGGCGGAACCGGTCTCATCGGCTCACATCTTGCTAAAAAACTGACCGAGCGCGGCGATTCTGCCGTAATCGCTTCTCGCAACAAAAGCGGGGAAGGTTATATCAGCTGGGATCCCTACGACCATAACTCCCTTAAGATTCCCGCCGGAACCAGCGCAATTGTTCATCTCGCCGGTGCTCCCCTGTTCAATAAAAAATGGACCGCTGATTATAAGGAAGAACTCATAAAAAGCAGGGTGGAAGGAACTGTCACTGTTTTGAATGCAATTCGCAAATACCGGGGGAATCTGCAGAGCTTCATATCGGGGTCGGGCTGCGGTTATTACGGGGATCGGGGCGAAACAAAAATTAACGAGCAGAATGATCCGGGCGATAATTTTATGGCAAAATTATATACTGAATGGGAAAAGGTGGTCTGGACTTATGCCGAAGACACCATGTTCGGCACCGGCCCCGCCGTTTCCACCGTCCGCACCGGAATGGTGCTCAGCCCGGAAGGTGGAATTTTAAAACGACTGCTTAATCCTTTTTCTTTCTTCAAACCTTTTCATCTCGGCCTCGGGGGCTACGTGGGAGATGGCAGCCAGTATATGCCGTGGATCCATATAGATGACGAAGTGGGAATTCTACTCCACATACTGGACAATAACCTCGAGGGGCCTTATAACCTTACCGCTCCGAACCCTGTGACTAACCGAAAATTCAGCAAAACACTGGGCAAGGTATTAAACCGGCCGGTTTTACTTCCAATACCCCGTTTTCTGCTCAAACGGTTGTACGGAGAAGCGGCAAAAATTTTCTTTACTTCCCAGCGGGTCATGCCGGAGGCTATCCTGGCCAAGAAATATAAATTTAAATTTCCAGAAATAAAAGAAGCCCTGGAAGATCTGCTCGATTAAATTTTTGTGCCTTTAAATGTATTGCGTCCCGCTTTTTTTGCCCGCTGCATGGCTCCCTGAAAATCTGTTTCCGGCAAAATTATAAGGGGTCAGACATTCATATTTCGGGTTCTTGATTCTTTTTTAAATAAGTATCCCACCCGTTCAATTTATCTCTGTGCTTGATCCGCGCCCGTTTGATCATCTCCG
>JBKGYI010000188.1:0-3744 GCA_046546195.1 bacterium
ATCTGGTTTAAAAACAAACAGGCGGTGCGTGATGTGCTGATGGCCCCTGAAAGTTTTCTTAACGCCTGGCTCATCAGGCGCGCCAGCAGACCCATATGGGCGTCCCCCATTTCACCTTCTATTTCGGCGCGGGGAACAAGGGCGGCCACCGAATCAATAACCACTATATCGATGGTTCCACTGCGAACCAGTTTTTCGGTTATTTCCAGCGCTTCTTCTCCTGTGTTCGGCTGGGCTACGTAAAGTTCATCCACCTGAACTCCGATAGCTTTTGCGTATTCCGGATCCAGTGCGTGCTCCACGTCAATAAAGGCGGCAATACCACCCTGCTTTTGCGCTTCGGCAATAGTCGAGAGGGCCAGGGTCGTTTTTCCGGCTGATTCCGGTCCGAATAGTTCGGTCACCCGTCCTCTGGGAATTCCTCCGACACCGATGGCCAGATCCAGTGTTAAAGCGCCGGTCGGGATAGCTGGCACATCCGCCTGTTTACTCTCACCCAGTTTCATTATCGAACCTTCGCCAAACTCTTTTTCAATCGAACCGACGGTAGCCGCCAGTATTTTTTCCTTCTGTTTTTTCTGATCTTTTTTAGCCACAAGTATGGCCCCCTTATAAAAATAAAGTTACAAGTGAACAATTCATAGTTCGCAGTTAAATCCATAAATAAAAACCACTGTGCTGTTATTGCCGGACTTAATCAGTCAAGCCAGTTTTTGACCAGACAGTTACCCAATCACCTAATCACGATTCAAACCTATGCTCCCAGTTTCTCCCTGACGAGTTGCTGGACGTCCGAACCATCGGCCCGGCCTCTTACTCTGGGCATTATTGTTGACATCACAGTGCCCATATCGGCCATGGAGCTGGCTCCTGTCTCGGCGATGATTTCGTCGACCAGCGTTTCTAACTCCTCTCCGCCCAGAGATTCCGGCAGGTAGGAGTTGATAAATTCCAGTTCACGTTTTTCTTTTTCCGCCAGCTTCTCGCGCCCCCCCGCTTCAAAAGATTTGATCGAATCTTTTCGTTGCTTTGCTTCTTTGGCCAGCAAAGCGCGTATCTCGTCCTCATCAAGTTCGCTGCCGCTGTCGATCTCTTTGTTGCGCAGCGCCGACTTGATCATCTTCAGTGTGCTTAGTTTTTCTTTGTCCCGGGTTTTCATAGCTATTTTGAAGTCATCCATAATCTGCTGTTTAAGTCCCATTTTAAATCCTCCGTTGTCGGTAAGTGATATTATGCATTAACCATTATATTCTATCAATAACTCTCTCGACTATACAGTACCTCTTTTGGCCGGCATGTAGAAACATGGTATATCATTCCCACCCTGTAGTGGAAGGGTTGTGGTGGATGAAGCCAGAAGAGAAAACCGAAAAGAGTAGAGGTTGCTAAACACTGTTTTTTCACCTTTTGATTTCCTCTCCCGGCTGGAACAAGAAATTTTCAAAAGGTTCTTCTTCTGTTATAAAAAATGTTAATGGGTTAAAATAATGATAATTGAAAATAGAAACTAACAGTTTTGGGAAGGATTTTTCCATGAATTATGGCCGGAACGTTAATTATATAAAAAAAATAGCTATCTCCGGTCTGATCCTTTTATTGCTAATTGGCTGTGGGGCCGCTGCCGAAGAACAGGAGATAACTATTATCGCCACCAATGATATTCACGGTGATATTGTGGCCGGGGATGCTTTCTGGTTGAGTGGTGACACTCCGCCCCGGGTCGGTGGGTTCCCCAAATTTGCTGCCTATATGAAACGCCAGCGCCGTCTCGCCAGCAAACAGGGCCGTGAGCTTCTTTATCTTGACGGCGGTGATTTTCTCTCCGGGACCCCGGAGTCCGATATTTTAAACGGCCGCCCGCTGGTGGCCGGACTTAATGCCAGCGGACTTGATTATACCGTTTTTGGCAACCACGAGATTGACCTGGGGATAGAAAATTTAAAAAAGAGAATTAAGCAGCTTGATGCTCAGGTTCTGGCCACCAACCTGCGCTATAAAAGTGACGACCGGCTTTTTCCGGGTACCGTTGAACTGGCTGTTGAGGAACTGGGGGGGCTAAAAATCGGTCTTTTTGGTCTTGTCCCCGAAAATACTTCCTCTATGGCCCTGCCGCGTCTTGTCAGGGATCTTATTTTTTTCCCCGAGGTTAAAACAGCTCGCGAATCGGTCGCCAGACTCCGGGAAAAAGAAGTCGATATCATCATTGCCCTTACCCATATCGGGCTTGAACGCGACCTTCGTCTCGCCGAACGGGTTGAGGGAATTGATCTGATTGTTGGCGGCCATAGCCATGATTTGCTCTGGGAACCCGAACTGGTTAACAATACAATAATAGTCCAGGCAGGCGGCCGGCTGCGTAACGCCGGGCGACTTGATCTGGAAATTACCGGTAGCCGGATTAGCGGCCATAGCTGGCAATTAGCTACCCTTTACAGCACGGAATACCAGCCCGACACGGGGATGGAGGCGCTGATGAAACCGTATCTTGCTGAAGTCGACGAATTTCTTTCTGAAAAAATAGGGCGTACCAGTGGTAAGCTGGAAAACGACTCTTCCCGCTCGTCACCCCTGGGAAACCTGGTGACTGATGTGATGCGTGAAAAACTGGATACTGATTTTGCGTTCATGAATCCGGCCGGAATTCAAAAATCTCTGCCTCGCGGTGAAATCCGTCGCCGCCACCTGATGCGCGCAGTTCGCCGCGGTAATTATCTTGTCGAACTGGAATTAACCGGTGCCCGGCTCCGCCGTGTTTTCGAGCGTGATCTGCGTTATCCGGATCGTGTTATCCAGTTCAGCGGCGGCAGGGTTACAGCCGATCCGGACAAACCCCGCGGTCATCGTCTTGAAGAAATTACGGTAGATGGAAAACCGCTTGAGGATAATAAACTGTACACAGTGGCGGTAAGTGATTTCGTCGCCGCCCGCCCCATCTTCAGGGAAGCAAAATCTCGCACAGACCACCCCGAGCAGATAATCTGGGAGCTGCTGGAAAAATATTTTAAGAGTCAGGAAATAATAGAACCCCCCCATAACCACCGTTACCAATTAAAAGGGGTCGTAGTTAAACTTTAAACTTAAAGTATATAACAATATCTTTTAAGTTTAACTGCGACCCCTTGGTGGGGTCTCTATTGATGCTTTATTACCTGGGAGTTGTTTTCTTGGATTTTTAGCCAGAGAGAAGGTATTATAAAAAAACATGGATGAATTTTGAATGAGCTTACTCAGACCTCTGTTGTTTCCGCAGGTAAAGGAGTAAATAAAATGCCGCGCGCCAATGACGATGTTATTTCTGAAATATTAAATGTTATTTGTGAGGTTGCCGATCCGGTGAAGGTTATTCTTTTTGGTTCGGCAGCTCGGGATGAAGCTGATCAAGAAAGTGATTTTGATTTTTTAGTTGTGGTTTCAGATGGAACTCACCGCCGGCGCACAGCACAAAAAATTCATGAAAATTTATTTGGAATTGGTTGTGCCAAGGATATTGTTGTTGTTACAGAAAGTGATGTTGAAGATTACAAAGATTCCCCGGCGCTGGTAATTTATCCAGCTTTAAAAGAGGGAAGGGTTCTTTATGAGTCGGCCGCCTGACCGTTACCCACCTGATGATCCTCGAGAATGGCTCCGGCGGGCCTGTAGCAGCTTGATTCGTGCCAAATCGCGTAAAGAAGGAGTTTGTCTTGAAGACCTCTGTTTCGATGCTCAGCAAACCGCAGAAAAAGCGCTTAAAGCTGTTTTCGT
>JBKGYI010000189.1:0-3743 GCA_046546195.1 bacterium
AATGGGAATCGAATACAGAGAAGAACCTCTGCTGGTGCGCGGTCTTGACTACTATTCAAAAACCACTTTTGAATTTGTGTCCGGTGAGCTGGGCAGCCAGGATGCTGTTCTTGCCGGTGGCCGCTATGATGGGCTTGTCGAACAAATTTCAGGAGAAGTTTCAAAGTCGGCCGTAAAAAACTATCGGGAAGGTTCAGTCCCTGAACCGGATCAATATTCGACCCCCGCCATTGGATTTTCGGCTGGAGTTGAAAGGATGATGATTTTACGGGATACTTATCGTTCCGAAGAGATTGAGATTAATGTTGACTGTTTCCTGGCTCCCTTAAGCGAGGATTGTTTGCTTGATTTGCTGCCTTTGCTAAAAAAATACAGGAGTTTGAAACACCCGGTTGAGGAACGGAATCTGGCTGTTGAACTGGGCAATCCGGGCCAGAGCATGAGATCGCTAATGCGCCGGGCAAACCGTTATAATGCCCGGTTTGTTTTGATTTATGGTGATCGGGAAAGAGAAGAAAAAAATATTGCAATTAAAAACATGATAACCGGCGAGCAGCAGACGGTTGGGTTTCCACCTGAAAATCTGCTTGAAATGCTTGCCGGAACATATAAAGGAGAGTAAATATATTATGTCCCGGGAAAAAGAAAATTTTCCGACTGCTTATCGCAGTCATTATTGTGCTAATTTAACTGAAAACCAGGTGGGCCGGTCAGTGGATATCTGCGGCTGGGTGGATAATCGACGTGATCACGGGGGGGTCATATTTATTGACCTGCGTGACCGCAGCGGGCTGCTTCAGGTGGTTTTTGATCGCGAAATAAGTACCGACAGTCATCAGATAGCCGCTAAGCTGCGCAGTGAATATGTGGTAAAGGTTAGCGGCAAGCTGCGCCATCGCTCGGCGGAGACAATAAATCCGGATCTGCCAACCGGTAAAATTGAGCTTGAAGCTGTGGAGCTGGAACTTTTATCGACGGCCCAGACTCCGCCTTTTCAGCTTGATGAAGCTGAAAAAACAAGGGAATCCTTGCGTTTAAAACATAGATATATTGATCTTCGCCGGACTCAATTACTTGAAAATTTTAAAACCCGCCACCGTGTCGCCCGGGCGGTTCGTTCTTACCTGGACGCCCACGGGTTTCTCGAGGTGGAAACCCCCGTTCTGACCCGTTCCACCCCGGAAGGAGCCCGCGATTATGTGGTTCCCAGCCGGATTCATCCCGGTGAGTTTTATGCGCTTCCCCAATCGCCGCAGCTTTATAAGCAGCTTTTGATGTGTTCCGGTTTTGATCGTTATTTTCAGATCGTAAAATGTTTTCGTGATGAGGATCTGCGTGCTGAACGCCAGCCTGAATTCACGCAGATAGACCTGGAAGCAAGTTTTGTCGACGAGGAAGATATTTTTGCGATATCCGAGGGGATAATTGAGGCCGCCGCCTCGGCGGCTGATGTTGAGATACCCGCTCCTCCCTTTGAGAGGATGAGTTATTACGAGGCAATAGAAAGGTTTGGCTGTGATAAACCCGATTTGCGCTTTGATCTCGAACTTCAGGATGTCTCTTCGATTTTTGCTGATACTGAACTGGGAGTTTTCAAAGCGGTGCTTAACTCCGGCGGGATTGTTAAGACTCTTGTTGTGCCCGGAGGCGGCCAGTGGTCGCGTTCCCGGTTGGATGGTTATACCGAATTTGCCCGGGCTCTTGGTGCTAAAGGACTGGCCTGGATAAAAATTCTTGCGGATGACGACTGGCAGTCGCCAATCGCTAAATTTCTTTCTGAACAGGAAAAAAATGAACTTACTGAAAAATGTAACCTGCAGGAAGGCGACTGTATTCTTTTTATGGCTGATAAATCCGCTCTGGCTAATAAAATACTTGCTGAGCTGCGGTTAAAAGTGGCGGAGGATGAAGATTTAATTTCTGATCAACAAAAATTCGTCTGGATTACTGATTTTCCTCTTACTGAGTATGACGAAGACGAAAAAAGAGCAGTTGCTGTTCACCACCCCTTTACAGCTCCGAAAATGGAAAGTATTAATTATCTGCCGGACGAACCACAAAAAGCGCGTTCCCGGGCCTATGATCTTGTCTGGAACGGGGTTGAAATAGGAGGGGGGAGTATCCGTAACCATGATCCTGAGATGCAGAAGTTGATGTTTGAGACTCTTTCGATTTCAAAACAGGAAGCCCGCCGGAAGTTTGGATTTTTGCTTGACGCTCTGCAGTATGGTGCGCCACCCCACGGTGGTATCGCGTTTGGGTTTGATCGCCTGCTTATGCTGTTGACCGGAGAGACTTCAATTCGTGATGTTATCGCTTTTCCAAAAACTCAAAAGGCAACCGATCTTTTAACTTCTGCTCCTTCCGCTATCGACCCCGGCCAGCTTGATGAGCTGCATATCGAGGTATATGACCGGGATGAATGAACAGTTAGAACTCCAGAGCGAGCAGGAGATGCTTAAAGTATGTGGTCCTCTGGATAAAAATATTCAGCAGCTTGAAGATAGTTTTTCCCTGGCGGTAATCCCGCGCGGTAACCGGTTGTTGATCCAGGGAGAAGCTGAAAATGTTAAACAGGTTAAAGAGTTGATGACTAATTATTTAAAATCTCTGCGCAGTAACGGCGGGACTGTTTCCATGCAGGATTTTATAAATTCCTGGCTGCGTGATAATAAGAAAACTCGCGAAATGGCCTCCGATACAATTATCGTTTCCCGGCGTGGTAAACCGATTCGTCCCCGAACGGTTGTCCAGGAGGAGTTTGTTCAGAAAATAAGAAAAGATCCCGTTGTTTTTGGTATTGGTCCTGCCGGTACGGGAAAAACTTATCTCTCGATGGCCATGGCTCTTTCTTTTCTAAAAACCGATCGTGTCTCAAGAATTGTCCTGGCTCGTCCTGCTGTGGAAGCCGGTGAAAACCTCGGCTTTTTACCGGGTGACCTTCAGGAAAAGGTCAATCCTTATCTGCGGCCGCTCTATGATGCAATATATAATATGATGGACATAAAAACCTGTGACGAAATGTTAGAAGAGGGGATTCTGGAGGTTGTGCCTCTGGCTTTTATGCGCGGTAGAACACTGTCTGATTCGTTTGTAATTCTTGACGAGGCCCAGAATACTACAATACCCCAGATGAAAATGTTTTTAACCAGGCTCGGTCCTAATTCTCATACTGTGGTCAATGGTGATGTTACCCAGGTTGATCTTCCTGAAAATACTGAAAGCGGTCTTATTCACGCGCGTAAGATTTTAAGTGGTATTTCTCAGATTAGTTTTGTAAAATTCACTGAGGCTGATGTTGTTCGTCATCAAATAGTTAAAAAAATTATAGATGCTTATGAGAAGCGATGATGAATTTTCATAAACCAAACTCTATAAAATGGGGAGTTTTTTGAGTGCCGACTACAAAAGAAGAAATTCAAAAAAAACGCCAGAAGCGTTTGAACTGGTTAATTGTTACTCTTCTGGTCCTTGCTGTGATAGTGCTGTCGGCCCCAACAACCCATTATTACGACCTTTCCGACATTGAGATAGATCAGCCCAGCCCCCGTGATTTTCGTGCGGATAGTGATTACAGGATCCTGGATGAGATTAAAACTGAAACGCGTCGTGAGGAGCAACTGGCTCAAATAAAACCCCGATTTATAAAACTCAAGCAGCGTGAACAAGCTGTAATTGACGGTATAGAACAGGAAATCGAGGCTATTCGCAGCGGGGAACGGGAAGCCGTAGTGGATACTGCT
>JBKGYI010000190.1:0-3732 GCA_046546195.1 bacterium
ATTATCTGTAACTAAAAAGAGTCTGTTCGTACTGATAAAAACTGCGGGCAGGTTATATTTTTAATGAGGTGTAAAGATGCAAAAGGAACCGCTGGCAGAAGAAAATGATGCTGATTTTTCTTATAATATAAATCAGTTTCTGGAAATGATGGTTGAAAATAAAGCGAGTGATTTAATAGTAAAAGTAGGCTCACCACCGGCTTTTCGGATTGACGGCACGATTCTTAAGGCGGATATGGAAGCTCTCAAGCAGCACCAGGTAGAAAAACTGGCCCGTGATTTTTTAACTTCGGAAGAGGTTGGCAGAGTAATATCCGGGCATGAATTCGACGGTTCGCATGCTGTTAGCGGTCTGGGCCGGTTCCGGGTTAATGCGTTTATGCAGCGTGAAACAATGGCTATGGTGTTTCGTTATATCGAAGATGATATATTAAATTTCTCGGAACTTCATCTTCCCGAAGCAATTGAGAAGATAACCAGGTTCGAACGGGGACTGGTTTTAATAACCGGGACAACCAGCAGTGGAAAATCTACAACACTGGCTTCGCTTATCGATCATATAAATCGTACCCAGCGCAAACATATTATTACGATTGAGGATCCGATTGAATTTGTTCATAAAGACAGGAAAAGTATTGTTACTCAGCGGGAAATTGGGTTGGATACTCAAGACTTTTCTTCGGCTCTGAAATATGTACTGCGCCAGGATCCGGATATTATATTGCTGGGAGAAATGCGTGATCAGGAGACGGTTGAAGCGGCGATGGAAGCGGCAGAAACCGGTCACCTTGTTTTTTCAACACTGCATACCAATTCGGCGGCTCAGACTGTAAACAGGATTATCGATTTTTTTCCAAAAAAAGAGCAGGAACAGATCCGTATCTTGCTGGCCGAGCATCTGCAGGCGGTAGCGGGGCAACGTTTGCTGGCGCGAAAAGACACTGACGGGATGATTCCGGCCGTTGAGCTGATGTTTAATATCCCGATAATTAAAAAACTTATCGAGGATGATCGGGTTAGCAAACTACGTTCCGCTATTCACCAGGGGGAAAACGAAGGAATGCAGACTTTTGATCAGGCCCTGGTTGAACTGTATAATAATGGTTTTATAAATGAAGATCAGGCCAAACGGTATTGCTCAAAACCGTCCAACTTTGAAAAATATGTTAGCGGACACTATCCCGACGTGGATATGGGAGTTCTGGGTGGACTGAGGTAAACAGCTAAACCGAAGGGGGAAACGTTAAAATCAAAGAAAATTCAAACCATGTGGATTGTAAGATCGTAGTCTTGTAATGACGATGCTTTTTTCCACACTGATAAACGGCGAATATGAAGGGGAAAAATTCGAGCGGGTGAGTGGTAGAAGATAGGGGTAGTAATTGCAAAAGAATCATTTAGAGGATAAACTATCTGTCCTTCAATAGAAAACTTTCCATTCCGGGGGCTTAGCTCAGAGGGAGAGCGCTTGGTTTACACCCAAGAGGTCGTTGGTTCGAATCCAGCAGCCCCCACCATTAAAACAGTTGAAAGTTATGAGTTGCAAGTTGTGAGTTGGAAAAACCCTGCAACGACCTCTCAGGGAGTCTGAGGAAAAGGAAATGACAGACCGCAATCCGAAGAAAGTGTGGGCACAGTTTAAAATCTAATCATCAATAAGTCCACAGATTCTTGTAAAGACTTAGAACCTTTCAATAGTTTGTCATTGCCCGGCTTGACCGGGCAATCCAGAGGTTTTATGGTTCTGACTTTCTTTGCGCCTTTGCGTTCTATAAAGATTTTATGGTTTTGATTTTAACAATAAAAAAGGTTTTCCTCTGAGTTCCTCTGTGTCCTTTGTGGTAAACTGCTTTTAAATTAAAGGTGGTAATTAGAATGGAAAAATTAATCCTGGGGTTTGGGAATGATATACTGGCTGATGACGGTATTGGGCTTTACCTTGCCCGGGACATAGGAGAAAAACTGGGGATTGACTGGGTTCACTGCTCTATCTACGGTTTTGAGATTATTGAGAAAATGGCGGGATATTCCACCATTTTTATTATCGATTCTGTGGTTGAACCGGATGATCCACCTGGCAAAATATATTCCTACGCTCTCGATGATTTTAAAAACTGCCGCCATCTGAGTTCCCCCCATACAACGAATTTTTCCGCCGGTATAGAGTTTGCCCGCCGCAGCGGTTTGCCGGTCCCCGCTGATTTTTTTATCTACGGAGTAAATGTTATTGAAACCAGCCGCTTCAGCGAAAACCTTTCTCTTAAGCTGCAGCGGTTATATCCAGAAGCAAAGGAAAAACTCCAGGATAAAATAAAACAAATAATTAGAGATTAAGCCGGAGGCCGGGGATGGGATAATTTATAAAAAGTAATTAAAAACGACTATAAAAATAGTTATTTTTAGGTCATTTATTCTTTTTAAATGTATGCTATTATTATATGTGGTTAATAAATTTGCCACATCAATTCGTTTGCAAGATTTTAGTCTTAAAATGGCTAACTTTTTATATTAAACTCGGCTTAGATTGTAGAATTAAACCATATCAGGAGTGATAGAAATGAATTTGTTTGAATCTGAAAAAGTGGCAAAATTAGCTGCTGTGATAAGCGTATTTTTGTTTGTAGTAACTTTTTTTCCGCATCAGGCTTTTGCCTGGAGGTCGGAGGACGGTCGGCTTAGTGCTTCTGGGTTTGTAGAATTTTACTATCAGGAGCATTCAGAAGAAGAGGGGAGCCTTACTGAAATTTCCCCGCTGGTAGTAAATTTCCAATGGGAACCAACCGACCGGGTCAATGTTCTCTGGGAGATAGAAGCCAACCACGCCCCGCGCACTCAACATGAACATTTTTTTGGCGATAAAAAAGTGGTTGAAGGAGATGTTGATTTTGTCAAACGGTTGTTTATCGACTATGATTTAGAAAATGCCGGTAACATCCGGGCCGGAAAATCTTACCGGGAACTTGGTTACTGGATAAGCACTGACTGGACCTATTATTCCCCCACCTACAATAGGCCAAATATTCCTGAGTTTGGCCTGACAGTTCCGACCCCGCTTGGGATTTCCTACTACGACAATTATGATATTAACCGTGATATGAGTTTAAATTACAATTTGGCGGTTTACCGCCCCGGCTGGAACAATACTAACCGGGTGTTTAAAGATAAAGATGAAGAAGAGAATGATATTCCCGAAGGAGAATTAGGCGAATCCTATCTATTATCAGCAGATTTAGACCTTTTTCGCAATTACAACATAGGTGCTGCCTATTATCACGTGAAAGACCGAAGTGAAGATATTGATTTTGATAAAGGGGAATATTCCACTGAATTTCACAGCTTGGGGTTAGACTGGCTGCAGTTTTACGGCCGGGCAGACAATCTGCTGGATGGTAATTTGACCCTGCGGGCTGAATACGCGGTAATTGAAACCAATATGGAGGAAGACGATTCGGTTATGAAGGATTTTGACGAAGTAACTCACCGCAGTTTTTATGCTGATGCCGAATATAGGTTAAACCATCGCTGGTCTGTTTATGCCCGTTATGGAACCGGGGATGACCTTCCTCGTGGTTTTTCCACCTGGATGCCTACGGCTCCGCCGCCGTTGAATGGAGATGACGAATTTAAAGATCTGGGACTTGATGAATATACGGCCGCCATTCGCTGGCTGCCGTCGCCGGGATTGCAGGTTAGACTTGAACATTCTCGTTTTGACTGGGATGTAAAGGAAGC
>JBKGYI010000191.1:0-3710 GCA_046546195.1 bacterium
GAGTGCTGCCCTCTGGGTGAATAATTCATGATTCTCATGAATTATTCAGGTTAAACAACTTTTTTGCTGTAGTTTTCCTTTAACCCTGTTTTATCTTCGCAATTAGTATCATATAATTATGACTGGTTAATCCTGTTTAACATTTTAATAAGGAGGTTTGATTCATGGCTTACGTAATTACCGAACCGTGTATTGGCGTTAAGGACTCCGCCTGCGTGGAAGTTTGTCCGGTCGACTGCATTTACAGCACCGAAGAGGACGAAATGTATTACATTAATCCCGAAGAATGCATTGAATGTGCCACCTGCGTCCCCGAATGTCCCGTTGAAGCTATCTTCCACGAATCGGAAGTTCCCGACGAATGGTCCGATTACATCGATAAGAACGCCAACTACGATTTTTCAAACGCTGTTTCAGAACCGGATCTGTAAGTAAGAGCGAATAAAGAAACGGGGCGATAAAATAGCGCCCCGTTTCTTTTTGAATTTTCAGGAATGAATTAGGGCGGTTAATCTGTTACACTTATTACAGGGTTGTTTATTAATCCGGGGCAAGATTTTAAACAGGTGTGATTTTATTATGGAATTTTACGTTGCGGTTATAGCCGGTTGTGCTGTTTTGACACTGCTGGTTTTATTCTTACTGACCATCAGACTCTGGTTAGCCTGCCGGCAGCTTGAATTTTTCCTGACCGATATGAACCTGAAAGTTTCCCCGGCACTCGAAGAACTACGGGAAACGGCCGGCAAAATCAATGAAACGGCAGAAATCATCCAGCACAGGGTTGCCGATACCGACCGTAAATTTGCAAACATCGTCGGACGTTTTATGAACCTGAGTTATGATTTTTTAGAAAAATGTAACAATGTCCAGGAATATTTTTCACTCTCAAAACTTAAAGGGCTGGCCATCTTACCGGCCGCTTACAAACTGTACCAACAATTTTTTAAAAGTACAAGCTACAAAAAACAAACCCAGGAAGGTGAAAACAATGGCTAAACAAAACAGTGTTTTCAAAGCATTACTAACAGGTGCCGCTATCGGCACAGCAATAGGAGTTCTTTTTGCTCCTGATTCTGGAGAAAAAACTCGCAAAAGACTGCGTGACCTCTCCGAACAGGCCAAAGACACCCTCGAACAGGGTCGCGAAGATCTCGTAACCCGGGCCCGCAACCTGCGCAGCGAGATTGAGCAACTGACCAGTCATGCCGTAGAAAGCGGCCAGAAAAGGGTCCGCGACGAAGTAGACGCCCTGCTGGAAGCAGTCGAACAGGGCCGCAAGGTTCTCAGGGAGAAACATTCTAAAAAAACGGACGCTAAAAAAGAGAAATAAGTTTATATAACAGGCGGTTTAAAAGAGTTCGCGGGTTTGCCTGCGAACTCTTTTCTCCGCATTCTCTGATTGAAACCAGGAGTTAATTTATGAATAATTTTATCTACATCCTGCTTATTACAGCCACCGGGCTGCTGATTGGCTTTCTTACGGAAAAATTGCTACGTACTCTGAAAATTCGAAAAGCCCGCAAAAAAGCAACCGGTATTATCGCCGGCGCCGGTGACAATGAAGAAATAAAAACAGCCGAATACAAGAAAAAAATGCAGGAAGTGGAAAAATATCGCAACCAGCTAAAAAAAAGTATTGGTTCGCTTAAAAAAAAGATCGCCAGCCAGGAGAAGCGAACCGATTCGCTGGAGAAAAGACTCTCTAAAAGAACCACTATTGCCTCCAACTTAAAAGAAGAAATATCGGAAATGAACTCGCTGTTCAGCAGCCGCAGGAAAAAAAACCGGGAAGTAATTCAGGAACGACTTCTTAAACTGGAGAAGAAAGCCAGCGTTAACCGCGAGGAAATAGTTGCCGCCCTGGCAGACGACCTGCTCTCAGAGACAAAACTGGCCTGCAAAAAAATGAAGGCCGGATACGAAAAAATCATTGAGGGGAATCAGGAGCAGATTGCTCGGAGAACTATCAGCGATACAATTTCGCGCGTTAATCTCCCCGCTCCCACTTCTGTGCCTACCGCCTCCCTGAAATTCCCGGACGAAGACGCCTACATCCGTTTTCAAAAGTTCTACGAAAAATATCACGACGATATTATAGAAACCATTGACTCCGGGGTTCGTTTTGAAGAAAAACGCCAGGCGGCCATTATCGAAAACATGGAACCGGTACAGAAAGAGATCGCCTACCGCACACTCAATAATATAATTCAGCAGAAAAAATTTGACTTCAAATTGATCAACAAAGGTGTAAACCGCTATAAAAACCAGGTGGAAAACGAAAAGTTACGGGCCGCGAAGATGGTTTTGCGCAGAGCGGGGATCAAGGAAGTCCCCGATGAAATACTTTCCCTGCTTGGAGTCCTCCAGTTCCGCACTTCTTTTGGTCAACCCCAGCTTCTCCACAGTCTTGAGGTCTGCCGGCTGGCCACTCTCCTGGCCGCTGAACTGGGTGCTGACGTAAAACTGGCCAGACGAGCCGGGTTACTGCATGATATTGGCAAAGCAGTCGACCGCCAGCGGGAAAGCGGACACGCGCTCATCGGCGCCGAGATAGCTGAAGAGGCCGGAGAACACGAGGTTGTTATCAATTCCATTGGCAGTCACCACAACGATATGGAAGCAACCGCCGTTGAAAGTTTAATCGTTGCCGCGGCTGATGCAATATCGGGGTCACGTCCCGGCGCCCGCCAGGAAAATATAACCAACTACTCGGAAAGAATAGATAATCTGCGCAAACTCGCCTCCAAGCGCAGAGGAATTAAGAAGGTTTACATCATGAATGCCGGTCGGGAACTCAGGGTCTGGGTCAACCACAACCAGATATCAGATGACCAGTTACCCAAACTGGCCCATGATATAGCCAGTGACATTGAAGAAGAAATGATCTACAGCGGAGAAATAAAGATAAACACAATCCGCCGCACCCGCTTCACCCGCACAGCCCACACCTGAAAAACAAACTTTTTTTCTTTACTTCTTACCCTTTATATTTATGGTGAGGTGATCGATTATGGTTCAGGCAAAGATTTCAAGCAAAGGTCAACTGGCGATTCCTAAAGAATTAAGATAAGAACTGAATTTGAATCCCGGGGACCGGGTGGAATTTAACAAAGAGGACGATGAACTGAAACTTCGTAAAATCGATCCTTTTGACGAGGCCTATCATTCTGCCACAAAAGAAACATTGAATGAGTGGCTGAGCGATGAAGACGAGCAGGCCTATGCCGACCTGTAAAGTGTGAACAGTTCGATATTGTTGTAGTTCCCTTCCCTTTTACCGATCGCAATACGACTAAAAGACGTCCGGCTCTAATTATTTCCAGCAGTTTTTTTAACAACATCCACCACTATATTTGCGCCGTGATAACTACAAAAACACATTTCCCCCGGCCGGGCGATGGTGAAATAAAAGATTACAAAGATTCCGGCCTGAACCACCCCGGTATAGTGCGCTTTAAACTTTTCACACTTGACCACCGACTAATCTGTAAAAAAATAGGAGAACTCAGCCCTCGAGACAAAAAAACCTACAAAAAATCCTGGCCAATTAAACAGCCCGTCCCCCGACCCGAAAGCCATGTGATTAGCGGGGAGCAGAACCTTCCAATGCCCCGTCATTGCCGGTACCAAGATCAAGTCCTGGCACGACGTATGACGCACAAGGATGTGCTAATGCTGCGGACACAAGGATGTGTAAGAGCAGCGAG
>JBKGYI010000192.1:0-3680 GCA_046546195.1 bacterium
TTATCGGGCTGTTCTTGACTATATACTTGGTGTTCGACCGTCCTGGGATGGCATGAAAATCGATCCGGCTCTGCCACCACACTGGGAAGAAGCTGAGGTTATACGCAATCATCGCGGTGTGGAGTGGAAAGTAAAAATCAATCAAAAACCCGATTCGAAAGGTGAAATAGAAAAAATTGTTGTTGATAACAATGAGGTAGAATCCAATATTATTCCTTATCCCAAAGATAAGAAAAAAATCAAAGTGGAGGTTTTTGTTAAATGAAGTTATCAAGCCAGGTACAGGAAGCTGTAGATTTTCTTGAAAATATTTCCGATGTCCGACCCGAGCTGGGCTTAATTCTGGGATCCGGTCTGGGCGAACTGGGGGAAGAAGTTGATGACGCTGTTGTTATTCCTTACGGTGAGATTCCCGGTTTTCTCGAATCAAATGTAGAAGGTCACGCCGGGCAGCTTGTGCTTGGTGAACTTGAAGGGGTACCGGTTTATTTGATGCAGGGACGCTATCATTATTATGAGGGCCACGCCATCGCTGACCTGGTTTTTCCTGTCCAGGTAATGGCTGCCATGGGGTGCGAAAAAATGCTGGTTACCAACGCTGCCGGCGCGGTTAACGAGGAGTTTGACGTCGGGGATCTTTCCTTAATTACCGACCATATAAATTTTCTTGGCAATAATCCGCTGATAGGTGATAACGACCCCGATATCGGGCCCCGTTTTGTTGATATGACCTATGCCTACAGTCCCGAGCTTCAGGAATTAACCCGCGGAAAAGCTAAAAAAATGGGGATCAATCTGCGCGAGGGAGTTTACATCGCTTCCATGGGGCCGACCTATGAGACCCCGGCAGAAATCCGGATGTATCGGGCCTGGGGCGGAGATATGGCCGGGATGTCCACGGTCCCCGAGGTTATAGCAGCAAACCATGCCGGTCTGCAGGTGCTGGGGATTTCCTGTATAACAAACATGGCAGCCGGAATTCTTGATCAGCCACTTGATCACGAGGAAGTTATCGAGGCGACTGAAAAAGCAAAATCTAAATTCAAATCCCTCGTGCGCTCCTTAATTCCGGATCTGGTTAGCTGATAGCCGGTGGCGGCATTATTTTTGTTCGGATATGAAATTTTTTATAGCGGATTGTTGATTTTTATATGAACCGGTCAGGGGAGGGTCTTGAAAAGACTTCTGTTTCCAAACAGGAAGTGCAGGAGCTGGCCGCGAAAATTAACTGTCCGATTCTGCTGGCCCGGGTTCTGCTGGGCCGGGGCCTGGAAAAACCCGACGCCGCCCGGCGTTTTATTGATCCGCAGTTTTCCGACTTATCCTCCTGCTATTCACCGCCGGGTATTGAAACTGTTGCCCGGTTGATTGATGAAGCGGGACAACTGGAAATTTTAATTGAAACAAGTTCTCCCCGTTCCGCGCTGCTGGGCCAGGTTCTGAAACAGGGATTGAAAATAATTAATATAGACACTGAGTTCCAATATTTTTCAGGCCAGCCTGTTTCAGAAAAGAAAAAAGAATTGACAATCCTGCTTTCCGATTCAAACATTGATTTTTCACGCTGGAACGGTGGGATTCTTGTTGTCCCCGGGTCTGAAAATCAATCTCCTGCCCAGCCGGAAAATTTATACACTTTCGGTAATCATCAATCCCGGCCGGAACTTATCTGCTACCTGGTAGAAATTATGTTAAGAAAATATTACCGGCTTGAAAAACCTGATTTTGTGGCTCTTGATCTGGAAACTACCGGTAAAACTCCACGGAACTCCGAAATTATTGAAATCGGAGCACTTAAGTTTAAAAAAGGAGTATGTGTTGATAAATTTGAATCTTTTGTTGCTTCGACCGATAACGTCCCCGGGATAATAACTGATATAACGGGGATTGAAAATTGTGATTTAAAAAATGCCCCGTCCCCGCGCCGCGCCCTGCAGGATTTTGTTGAGTTTGTGGGAGATTATAAGCTCGTCGCCCATAACGCCGGTTTTGATATCTCGTTTTTACGTTACCATGGTAAAAAATATTTGGGCGAGCGTTTGCAGTTTGAATATGAAGACACCCTGCGCCTCGCTCAGTCTTCACTGCCCGGATTGCCGGGTTTCAGTCTGGATGTGGTTGCTGATCACCTGGATATCAAATTGGGAACCCACCACCGGGCTCTTTCTGACGCCCGGGTTTCCGGCAAAATTTACCTGCGGTTATTTGAGAGGAAAACAGATATAATCAGACGCAATATGGAAGAATTATTTATACCTGCATCTTTAGCACTGGCCGCCGGGTCTGAAATATCAAATTTTCAATCCCGCGTTTTATACCGGCTGGGTGTTAAAAAATTCTGGGAGAGTAAAAAAGCTCTTTGTACTTTTTATCAGAAAAACTCCTCTCTGGCAAGCAGCCGGGTCTGGTTTCCACAGCAATTAATTAAAATTATTAAAAACAGTGACGCTCCCTTAATTCAACAGCTTTTCGAAGCAAAAAAGATGGATGAGATCAGGGAACTGGTGGAGCAATTAACTTCTGACTTGCCGCCGGGAAACAATGATAGACTGATTTTTAATCCGGAGTGGATTGAAATCTGTGACGGTTGTATACGCGATTCAGAACTTACGATTAAAACCTTTCGCCTGCTTGAAAAAACAGCGCCGTGGTCGTCCCGAACTCAACCGCCCTGCTTTTTGCTTGACGATTGTCATATTATTAATATTTCGGAGTACGACGGAAATAAAATTTGCGTGGTAAAACGGAACGGTAAATGGTTCAGAGCACGCCTGCCGGCTAATTGGCCCTCCGAAAACGAACTAAAAGTATCCTCCCCGGTCGGGCTTTACATTGTTCCCTCCCTGAGGTTAAGATACGGGCGTCCTGTTATGAGTTTTTTTATAATCGGAAAAAAGATTGAACATTGAACAGCTATTACATTACGAGGTGAGAGAAGATGACTGAAACAACTGATTTTCCTGTTGCTATTGTTGATCGCATCGAGTCCGGTATTGCTGTTTTAGAGGCCATTGAACCGAAGATCAGCTTTGAGCTGCCGGTGCGACTTCTTCCTGAGGGTGTTCACGAAGGCGCTGCCGTTGAACTTGGTTTTAAACTGCGTCCTGACATAGAAAAAGAACGCCGCAGCAGGATCCGTGATATGCAGCAGCGGCTCATGGAAAAACCGGACAACAGTTAAAACTTCCCGGCAAAATTATGGGGGTTTGGTTTGGCTTTGAGATTTGTGAGAAAAACTATCCGGCAGTTCTGGCGACAGTAAATAAAATCTTCAATTATTTTTGTCCCTGTGCTAAAATAATTGTTTCACCCTCATATTATTCATCGCAGGATACTAACCGTGTAAAAATAGAAAGGTGGTTTTTTTAATGGTTGACAAACAGGCGGTCAAAAGTCTCCCCAAACTGGATCTGCATTTACATCTTGATGGTGCGATAAGGACTGAAACAATACGTGATCTGGCCCGCGAACATGATGTTGAGATGCCCAGCTACGAGGTGCAAGAACTGGCCAAACATGTCCAGGTGCAGCCGAGCTGTCGCAATCTTTCTGAATTTTTACAGTGTTTTGAAACTTTTTATCCGGTGCTCCAGTATCCTTCGGCCCTGGAGCGAATAGCATATGAACTCTGCGAGGATCTGGCTGCACAGGGAGTAATCTATGCTGAAACCAGGTTTGCG
>JBKGYI010000193.1:0-3638 GCA_046546195.1 bacterium
TAAGCTTCAAACAAACGCTCGAAACCCTGCTTGGATTCGGAGGGGCGGAGCCAATTGATATCGCCGGCGGCTCGCTCATAAAGCCAGGATTTCAATCGGTAAAATTGGGAACCGGGGGCGGGGCGTGATTGCGGTGAATAGTCGGGGCAGTATTCATTCAACTCTTTTTCAGCGCTGCTGTCTTTGTGAAATTTTTTCAGCAGTTGATGGGGCGGCAGCAGGAAAAACTCCAGACCATCAGGTTCGTACAACCGGACGGTAAGATCTTCCCGAAGGGGAAAGCCGTTTCGAAACAGGGCTGCATTCACAAAAAGGTCACTTGTGAAATTAGCAATGCTGCGCCAGCTTAAATTAAGGCCGGGAACAAAACGACTAAAATCAGAGCGCCAGGAGTGGGAGGCTTCGTGAAGCAAAACAAATGCAAGGTTAGCCGTGCTCTGCAGGTGCTGGCGATAAAACCCGGGAGCCACCCGGATCACTGTTCCTACGGCTGTTTTTTCGATGGCAGCGGTTTTGACCGCTTCATCCCAGTAGAAAGTTTTTACTTTCTGAAGATACTGCAGCACCGAGCGGCCGTATTCAGTCCGGGCGAAAGTAGTTTGCCTGACCCAGTCAAGCACCTGGTCCGGACGGGCAAGTTGAGCCAGCTGCATCTCAATACACCGGTTCACTGAGGAAAAACTGTATTTCGCTGTCCCCCGATAGTTTCTGATACTCCACCGGACCGGGCTGATGCTCCGGGTCGTATAGACCATTTTTTGTTTTCTGGAGAATATAAGCAACCAGTCTGCTGTTCTTCTCAAAGGCAAGAACGGCGTTTTTTTTTGCCAGTTTGCTGCACTGTTTGCTATTTTTTCCCTTCAATAAATCACAGTTGACCCGGTCACGGGAATCATTAACATACCAGCGGTTGTCGAGAACTCCCGTTTCCAGAAAATCAGCCGGCAACTGCTCGCGTTTTACAGGTTCGGAAATCAAATCCTCAAATTCTTCAAGTTCAATCTCCAGAAGCCAGCGGGGTTTGAGGAAAGGAAGCGGCGGTTGTTCAAAAAACGAAGCGGGGCTTCTCATCTGGCGACCGTTGCGATCGAGATTATTCAGCAGAGCCAGCGGCAAGTATTTAGAATCACGCACTATCCCCTGTTCGCCGCCACTGGACCACAGGTATTTATCGATTACATTCTGCCTCTGGAGATGGGAAACAACATAATCCACCCTGTTGACCGAAAACTTTTCATCCTCAAGTTCCACCGGACGGGGGGCGCAGTAAAAAGGTTGGTATTCCTCCAATTGCCGACGGAGATCACGATTACGCGCAAATCTTCCTTCCATGTTCAAACGGTAACCGCTCCTGACCCAGCGTATATCGGCAGTGTAATACTCAAGGCAATCCAGGTTAATAAAGATATACTCTTCGCCATCAATTTTATTAGAGATCATCTTGGGAGAATCCTGGCGTTCGGGATTAGAAAATGTGCTGTTTTTATTTTTAACAGGCCTGTAGAGAAGCGGATAGGCATGATAAGGTTTGTCACGGCGATTCATTTCCAGATTAAGATGTCCAACGAGCCGGAAATTCAGTTCGTCTTTACTGCCGGAAGCAGAACCCCCACCAAGCACTGCGTTAAGGGCGGGGTTAT
Organism: bacterium; assembly: GCA_046546195.1. Lineage (GTDB taxonomy): Bacteria > T1Sed10-126 > T1Sed10-126 > T1Sed10-126 > T1Sed10-126 > CAYTSZ01. Next base: position 1,641 of record JBKGYI010000193.1, read on the forward strand.
CACTGACGGAGATAAGATTGTTCTCAGCAAAACTGACCAGGGCCCTGATATCATCGGCGACAACTATCCCCTTCAGAGAGCGGCTGGCGGCGCTTTTTTCTGACGGCCGGTATTCAAACTCAGTTGGAATCAGGGGGTTGATCTCCTGGGGAGAACAATCAAGCATTTCCCCTTCCAGTTTCTCCTCGAGAGCCCGGCTGTAGGCAGCCATATCCACCAGATCAGCATCCAGTATCTTCTGCACAGGCCAATCGATCTCCACCAGCTCCAAAACCCGCACTTCACCAATATCCTCAACAACACGATAAGCAGAAAACTCCATATAAATCACCTCGAACAGCGGTTCAACCGCTGTGGTTTATAGTTTCAAGTTTCCAGTTTCCGGTTAAATTCAAACCATTGATCCCTGAACCCACCGGTGTTTTACAACCAGCAACAAGGAACCAGAAACAAGGAACTTCTTCCATTCATTTTTTTAGTCTTTTTTCCAGGTCTGCTATTAAGGCCGGGCTCTGGTCTATCAGGAAGGGGGAGGAAGTGAACCCCCTGGTTGAATTTTTTTCTACGAACCACCAGCCAAGCAGCAGTGCTGCCAGGGCCTGGTGGGGGTTTTTGGCGCACCAGTATTTTTCGACCACTTCCACGTCGGCCCGTTCAAGACTTAGCTCATTTAACACCGCCCGGCCGCTGCCGATGATCCGGCCCACCAATTCGCTATCCGCGCTGATTCCCTCGCTTCCATCTATGTATCCTTTGAATACCCTGGCCAGTGCTGCCAGAGCCGGCAGTGCTTCCTGCGGGGTGTCGTATTCGAGGGCACGGTTTAGCAGCTCCTGGCCGCTTATCCTGTTATCCTCTTTTTCAGACTCACCGCCCACTGCCGAAGCAAAAGCGTCGTAATGGGCCAGCTCGTAGGTATGAACCGGCAGTTCCTTACCCAGGGCGCTGTGGGGCAGGCTCTGCAGGAGAATTTTCTTGAATAAACTCGAGATGGCCCGGGGCCGGGACGGGCAGTTTGCCGCAAGGGCAACCAGGATGTTGCGGCGCATCATTCCCAGCCGGCGACCGTCGAGCTGTTTCAGTTCTTCTTCGTTGACGGAAACAGCATCTATCAGACTGCTCAGGTAGTTATCCACCGTCGGGCCATATTGTTTTATAACTGACTCAAGCCGGGAGCGTATTTTCTTTATTGATTTCTCAATACCGGTTTGGTTTTTAAAAGCCAGGGACCGTTTGAAAATCTGCGTGCTCAACGGTGCATCATCGGAACCTACCGAGCCGATAACGCCGAACCGCTCCTCCAGAGACATTTCAGCCAGAGATGGCATCTCAATTATAAAAGCAAAGCGGCCGGCAAGGGCCGGATCAAGAGGCATCGCTCCCTGGTAATCGCCGGGCGGATTCATCGCGGAGAATATATATTTTAATCTATTCAGTTTCTTACCCATCAGCCGGCGGGAGCGGATAACCTCCAGCCACTTGCTCTGCGTCTGGGGATTAGCCCGGGAAATCTCGTCGATGAGTATGAAAGATTTATCCCAGAGGGAGATCGAAGTGGGAACGTAATCAAGTTTTCCCCGGCCCAGGGTGTCAGGATTTGGAAAACCGATAATATCCTCGAACAGGGCCTTGGAAGCGTCATAGGCGTGAAAATCCTGGCCGAGCGCCCCGGCCAATACAGCAGCAAGAGCAGTCTTGGCCGTGCCGTGCTTACCAACCATCAAAAGCGGATCCCCGGTTACCAGGCTGCAGAGAATCGGGAGTTCCAGCTCCTCGAGCCCGACCAGTCCCAGTTCCTGCAAAAAACCGCTCTCCACCGCGTCCTTGCTTCCGTTTCCGTTACCATCATCAGAAAAATCCCCAGCCGACAACGGCTCCAGCTCCTCAACAACAACCCCGCCAATCGAACTCATCCAAATCACCTCGGACAGCGGTTGAACCGCTGTAGTTTGTAGTTTCAAGTTTCCAGTTCCCGGTTAACTTCATAACCTTGAACCC
>JBKGYI010000194.1:0-3627 GCA_046546195.1 bacterium
AGGGATTCAAAACCCACGTATTCTGCCTGATCCCCCAGCTCCTCTTCAATCCTCAGCAAACGGTTGTATTTTGCTATTCTATCGCTGCGACTGGCCGAGCCGGTCTTAATCTGCCCCGTATTCTGGGCAACCGCCAGGTCGGCTATAAACGTATCCTCTGTTTCTCCACTGCGGTGGGAAATCATGTTCGTATAGGCTGCTTTATGGGCCATGTTCACCGTCCGCATTGTTTCACTGAGACTTCCTATCTGGTTAACTTTGACCAGAATAGAATTCGCCACCCCTTCACGAATACCGCGCTTCAGTATGGCGGGGTTGGTAACAAAAACATCATCCCCGACAAGCTGTATTTTCGAACCGAGTTTCTCGGTCAGAAGTTTCCAGCCATCCCAATCATTTTCATCACAGCCGTCTTCTATGGAAACAATCGGAAACTCATCTGCCCACTGCTCGTAGAGGCCAACCAGTTCAGCAGTGTTCAAAGTTTTATCCTCGCCGGCAAAATTGTAAGTTCCATCCTCGTAAATTTCAGAAGAAGCGACATCCAGAGCAAGAGCAATATCCTCCCCCGGCTTATACCCGGCCTGCTCAATCGCTTCAACAATCAGCTCCAGGGCCTCACGGTTCGAATCAAGATCGGGAGCAAATCCGCCTTCATCTCCAACCGCGGTGCTATAGCCTCGTCCCTGGAGAACAGATTTTAAATTATGAAAAACTTCGGCACCCCAGCGCAGGGCTTCGGAAAACGTCGCCGCGCCGCCGGGAACAATCATAAACTCCTGAATGTCCACGTTATTATCCGCGTGTTCTCCCCCGTTCAAAATATTCATAAAAGGCATCGGCAGCCGGCAGGCCGAGGCACCACCCAGGTAACGATATAAGGGCAGATAGCTGCTATCGGCAGCAGCACGGGCGGCAGCCAGGGAAACACCAAGAATTGCGTTGGCACCAAGTTTTGATTTGTTGGAAGTACCGTCCAGTTCTATCATTTTTTCATCCAGAGCCAGTTGATCGCACACATCCATTCCGATCAGCTCCGGTGCTATAACCTCTCTTATATTCTGTACCGCTTCCAGAACACCTTTGCCGAGGTAACGCTCTTTATCGCCATCACGCAGTTCCACAGCTTCTTTTTCTCCCGTCGAAGCTCCCGAAGGAACCAGGGCCTGCCCTCTAAAACCACTCGTCGTAATAATCTCCGCCTCCACTGTCGGGTTACCGCGCGAATCAAGTACCTCTCTACCTTTTACAATCTCTATAGTTGACATTTTGCAACCTCCTGAAAAATTTTGAACTGTTCTTTTTATTAACGTATTGGTGTCCCGGCGGGAACTTCGCCATCGGGAATTAACAAGCACACATCCTCACCGGCATCAGCCGCAAGCAGCATTCCCTCGCTAACCTCGCCCCGTATTTCAGCCGGCTCCAGGTTTGTGACCACCACAATCTGACTGCCCTGCAGCTGCCGGGGTTCATAATATTTTTTTAAACCGGCAACCAGCTGACGCGGTTTTTCTTCACCAAGATCGACCTGCAGTAAATAGAGATTATCCGCATCCGGGTGTTCATTAACCTCCACCACCGTCGCTATTTGAATATCCAGTTGCTGAAAATCTTTAAAACTAACAACCATCCACTTTCACTCCTTATAAACAGTTAATTATCAAACCATCTATAGTATCAAACAGAACCTGTCCTTTCAAAGAAACCCTGCTTGATCAGATTTTTCAGAGATGTTTCAGACAGTCGGACAGTTCAGCTTTACTCTATTAAGTTTTTCGCAGGTTTAACGCCGGCTTTTATGACTACCTCCGCGAGCTGGAAATGCTGTTCATGGAAATCACAGAGATAATCAAGATATCCACTGGCAAAATTTTTGAATCCGCTCGGAAAATCTATTGGAGCAATCTGCTCCGGCGGTTTTTTTAACAGTTTAATAACACGCTTGCCCTTCAAACTTTTTTTAGAAGTAATCAGCTTTTCTATAAATTTTTCCACCCGGGGCTGCAGTTTTTTTAACTTTTTCTCGACCTTATTCAGGGTGGGCACATAAAGCGGAGAAATATCACAAGCACGGTATCTATTCAAAAACACCCGCAACGGACCAACTTTATCAATGGACGCCAGTTTTAAAATAGCTTTCCCAACCGGAATCTCTACATTTTTAGTTTCCAATAAACCCGAATTTCTACTCCGGGCCTCACGCGCTGAAACCCAGCGATAAAATGGCCTTTTCACCCACAGTTTTTGTATTTTGTAGTCCTGCAACTTCTCTATCATTTCCCGGTCAATATCTCTGGCAACCGAAACAATTTTTTTGCCACCCGACTTAACATCCTCATAAAGATGGTCCACTCCCGGCTGTATTTCATCAATCTTTACCTGTCTGGCTATTCTTAACTCTATTCTGGCAATTTTCATATCTGAAGCCTCGTTTGATCTGTTCAGAAAATATCCAACCCGAAAAACTAAATTTTATCAACGTAAAGCAAACTATGCAAAAAATATCACCTCACACGGCCGGCTATTTTTAAGCCGCCGGGCAAACTACTGTGAAATGACTTCAAAAACAGTTCGATCTGATAGATAATAAAACAAATCGTATTGCCCCATCATCCTACAGGGTGTTGTTACTATGTCCGAAGTTGAGCTGCGCAGTTTTGTTTATCTTGATAAAATCCAACCGCAGTTTGCCGCATTTGTGGCAAAATCCTGCCGGGCCGATGTCCCCACCGCCGGCATGGCTTCACTGTTTGTCGAAGTTCAGCCGGGAATCGAGATCAACAAAGTTGCCGACATAGCAATGAAAAAAACTGATGTCCGGCCGGCAATAGAAATTGAAGAGAGAGAATACGGTATCATTGAGTTCCACCACGAAAGCCAGGAGGAGGTTCGCTACGCCGGCCAGGCGGTACTGGACGAACTGAACCTTTCGTTTCCCCACAGAATAGAACCTGAAATACTTTCCCGGCAGATAATTGATTATGTTACTCCTTATCACGCCCAGGTCATAAATAACGATTACGACGGAAATCTTCTTCTGGCCGGTGAATCCCTGCTGATAGTTGAAATTCAACCGGCGGTAAATATTGTGCGCCTGGTTAACGAAGCCGAAAAAGCAACAGGTATAAAACTGGTTCATTTCCGGCTGCGCGGAAGGTTCGGGCGACTTTATCTCGCCGGCAGTGAAGACCAGACCCGGGCTGCACTTGAAGCTGTAAATAACAGCTTCGAAAACCTGCGCACCAGAAAGAATTTCTGACCCTGATCAGTTAAAAACGGAGGATTATTTTCGTGTGCGGATTTATTACCTGGCTCGGTGAAAACCCGGATTTAAAATCACTTGAAAAAGGTTCACGGCTCCTGAAACACCGGGGTCCCGACGACCACGGGAGCTGGAGCGACCCTTCAAAAAATATAGTTTTTAAACACCGCCGACTTTCTATAATAGATATCGAGCACGGCCAGCAGCCCTACTGTTATCGCGGAAACTCCATTATTTATAATGGTGAAACCTATAATTATCGCGATCTGCGCGCCCAGCTCAAAACCGCCGGGTTTAAGTTTGAAACAGATTCTGATACCGAAGTTATTGCCCACCTTCTGGTCAAGGAACTGTTAAAACAC
>JBKGYI010000195.1:0-3625 GCA_046546195.1 bacterium
TTAAACCAGTCGGGTTCGACTCCGTAAAGCCACCACCAGCCACAACCAACCGCTATCAACCCGGCCAGTAATTCCACCATGAAATAACGCCCGCTGATACGCTCGCCGCAGTGACGGCAGCGCCCGCCAAGCAGACGAAAACTAACCAGAGGTATATTATCGTACCAGGGGATAACTTTCTCACAATAGGGACACCGGCTGCGCCCGGAAAGAGGTGATCTGTCCCGGGGCAGCCGATATATACAGGCATTCAGAAAGGAACCCAGGATCAAACCTAAAACAAAAAGATAAATTATCATAAAAATAAAAACCAAGATTAACTCCTCACCTGTTTTGATGTTTTAAAAGATAGTCACGTGCGGTTTCAAACATAATCTCAAGATCCGGTTCTTTATCAAACCAGAGTTTCCAGGCCCGTGCAGCCTGAAAAACAAGCATTTTCAACCCGCCGGCGGCTGCCTGGCCGGCTTTATCAAAATTCAACATAAATTCGGTTGTCCGATTATATATCAGATCCACTCCGACCATTTCCGGGCGGACCATCCGGCGGGGATAAGGCGAACGATCACCGTTTTTCAACCCCAGCGAAGTCGCGTTTACAACCAGCCGGGCCTCCGGGGCTTCTTTTTCAAAATCCTCCGAATATAAAACAGTTACCGGTATTCCGGAAAATTCATCCTTAAGCTGCTCGGCTCGCTCGGTGGTTCGATTCCAGAGAAAAATTTCCGAGCAATCAAGTTCGCTCAGAGCAAGAATACAGGCCCGGGCCGCGCCGCCGGCGCCAAGAACAAGAACCGGAAACTCTTCAATTAACTCTTTCCAGTTTTCCGCCAGTTTTTTAAACCCATAAACATCAGTGTTTTCCAGGGCCGGGCTTGAACCGGACCAGTAAAGGGTATTGGCCGCACCCAGACTGCGAACTGTTTCCGTTTGTTTTTCCCGGGGAACCAGCTCCAGGATTTTTTGTTTCAGGGGCAGGGTCAAATTAGCCCCCGGGCACTTTATCGTTTTAAAAATTGTTAAAAATTCCTCGAGTTCTTCCTCCCCGACCTCAAGAGAAAAATACCTGTGAGGCAAACGGGCCTCGCGAAGAGCGGCATTATGTATCAGCGGTGACAACGAATGTTTTATCGGTTTACCAATTACCCACAGCGGACTGCCAACACTTTCAACAGTTCTCATAATTAAATTCTCCCGTTTTCAAAAAATAACCAATAATTAACTTGAGGAAACCGATCATCATAAAGTATACTTATTGACCGGTTAGCAATTGTTCCGCGGTAGCTCAATTGGTAGAGCAATCGGCTGTTAACCGATAGGTTGGCGGTTCGAGTCCGCCCCGCGGAGCCATTTTTTACTCCCCGTTTACTGCAGTTCAGCTTTCATCCCCCGTTCCATTCTGCCTTTCATAATCGGAGTCGGAAAACTTAATTTTACGCTATTTTCGCGCAGTGATTCCACGGGCAAAAGATATTCGGACACTTTGAATTCGTCCTCATCCGTTATTCCATGAACACGCCCCAGGTTAACCCTGCATCCCTCAGCATCTACTTCATACACTTCGCCCTGCCAGGGCCAGTTTTCCTTACTGATAGAAATAACACGATCAATAAATCTCCAGATACCGGTGCGCTCCCGGTCAAAAAAACGCTCCGTTCCTTCTCCGCCGTCGGTATAAAGATACTCTATTTCTGCGTTTAACAGATCGGTCCATTTTAATATCTCAATTTCAACAGCCAGATCAGCATTTGCCTGCGCCAAAAGTTCATCAAGCGATGCCTGTGAATCAACTTCCTCGGGCACAGAACTTACGACCAGCGCCGGTTGATGATAAAAAGCCTGGCGAAGCATTGAGGCCAGGAGGCGATCACCTCCCGGCGGAAAATCCCAGCCGGAAGCGATTTTAATCCTGAATACAACGCTACCACTAACTGAATCCGCAGCTTCTGCCCCTTCCGGCGTATCAAGAGCCTCCGCATAATCTTCAATCTCTTCCGGCGGTGAAATACCCAGTTCATTCGCCCGACGCACAGCTCTTCTTTCTGATTTTTCCCAGCCAAGTTCACGAAAAAAACGTGCCAATTCAAACTGGCGCTTGGCTTCAAGGGGATTTAATTCGAGACTGCGCATCAAAGCTGCATAAGATGCATGTTCGAAAGCCAGGTTATCCAGGTTTTCAAATTCGCGGAAGAAAAAATTGGCGTTGTCATGGCGACGCGAACCGGTTATACCTTCAAGTTCACGGACCGCCCGCGAATACTGCCAGCGATAAATAATATTATCGGGATTTTTCTGCAAAAGCGTTTCCAGAAGTTCAACACGATCGGACGGTTCCGTCGCAAGCAGAGACTGAAGCCAGATAACCCGGTCCGATTGTTCGGCATCGGTTAATATTTCTTTGGCCTGCTGTCTGTTATCAGCCAGATAATGAAAACGGGCCAACCAGTAACGATACTTTTCAATTGTGATTCGAGGCAAAAAAGGAGGTCTGGAGGCGGGGAAATGGCCAATACCAAGTTCCAGCAGCCTCAGTATTTCATCGGGTCTATCAGAAAGTTGTTCTTCTCGCGCCAGGCGCCAGAAAATAACCGGATTTTCAGCAAACTGGATGATATCTTCTAACAGTTCCTCGTTAAAATGCTCTTCCAGAACAAGTTCGACAAGAAACCGATCCATCATAACCCAGGGATTATTACGGCTGCGTCGTTCGGCGGAAATTACAGCGTCACGGGCGTCAATGAAATCTCGCCGGGCGAACTGCACCTGAACTTTAAAATGATACGGTGCCCAGTCACCGGGGGCTCGGTCGATATATACTTCGGCCCATTTTAGGGCCGTGTCATATTCATCCTGGTAAAAGTAAAGTTTCACAGCAAGCTTTGCCGCGTCCTCAGTTTCCGGCTCAAGCCGTTCATAAATTTCGAGGGATTCTTCGGCAAGCTGCCATTCTTCTAACTCAATTGCAGTTCTTAACCTGCCAAGTACCGCCGGAGCGTGAGTTAAATTCTGCCTGTAATGTTCTCGGAAGTTTTTTAGAGCACGGCTGTATTCACCCGCTTTTTCCAACTCCAGGCCCCGTTGATAAGAAGCATTAACCGGACCGGAAACTGCAATCAGTAAGAAAAATAAAAACCCTGTGTATTTCGCAGCCCGTTTTATTACCAGTCTATCAAGCATGATGCCGCCACTCCATTTTATCAGGAAGATATGGAAAGCGTGCTGACAAGATCTTCCCTGAATGTAACCCGCAAAACCTCGTCTATGCTGGTCGAACCAGCGATCACTTTTTGCACACCTTTTTCCCGCAGGCTTGGCAGTTTAACCTTATGTGCCGCCGACTGATATTCAGAATAAGGAGCGTCATTGAGAATACAAAGCCGCAGTTCGTCAGTCATCGGTAATATCTGGAATATACCTGTCATACCTTTATAACCGCTAATCTGATCACTGGGAGTTTGCGGGCGGTAATATGTCTGGTCCTCCGACAGATTCAAGCGCCGCAATTGATCTTTACTGGGTTGGTCCTCAACTTTGCAGCTTTCATCTATCAGCCTGACCAGTCGCTGGGCGATAACTCCTATACAGGAGTTTGCAAGCTGGTATCTGTCAACCTGTTGATTGTGGG
>JBKGYI010000196.1:0-3618 GCA_046546195.1 bacterium
CGTTGTTTTTGAATATCCCCGCGACCCGGCCAAGGATTATATAAAACGACTGGTCGGACTTCCCGGCGACACGGTGGAATTGAGGAACAATCACCTTTATTTAAACGGTGAACCGGTGAACAGGCAGGAAGTTTCCAATGAGATTGAACTGTTCCTGTTTGGCTCCCCGAAAACTGTTTCTGATAAAAATGAAATGGTTAACCTGAGATTCCAGGCTGACGGCTTAACCTTTAATGACCGTCAGCTTATAGGTGATGAGCAGAGCGTTAATTCCCTGAAGGCCAGGGCCAGATCCAGCCGGATCATCCGCGAGGAGGGAAATCACAGTGTGAAAGAACTTCGCCGGGAAAAATCAAACGGGAATAATGGAACTCTGGCTGACTTTGGTCCCCTGCGCATCCCCCGGCCCGGAGATACAGTTGCAATAGAAGACCTTAATAAGGATGAACTGAACTGTTTCATCTATCTTTTGCGGCAGAGATATGATCAACGGGTTTACCTTCGCGGCGGTACAGTTTACAGGGAAGGAACCCCGGTAGAGGAGATTGAGATTAAGGAGAAACTTTATTTTGTTCTCGGAGATAACCGCGATCACAGTGAGGATTCCCGAGTCTGGGGTTTTGTTCCCGCTTCTCGTCTCCAGGGAAGAGCATTCTTTATTTACTGGCCCGTTTCCCGGATCGGCCGCATTATTTCTTAATCATGCGTTCCCTGCGTGAAACAATTGCCAACCGGTCGATAATTATTCTCATAGGTTTGATTTTCTTATTCATAATCCTTGGTCTGAAGTTTTTTTATCTAATGGTTGTTCGTCCCCGTATTTCACCGCAAAATATTGACCGCGATCCCGCCATTCAGCGCCCGCTTCTTCCCCGGGGAAAAATAACCGATAGCCGGGGTAATATACTGGCGACCAGTGTTCAAAAACAGTCGCTGTATGCCAATCCTGCCAAGGTGGAAAATCCCTGGCAGCTGGCCCGGACCCTGGCCCCCCATATAAAACTTGATGCTCCGGAAATATACCGGCGTCTTTCCTACGATCGTCATTTTGTCTGGCTGGAACGTAAATTGGACGGCCCCGCGGAGCGCCGTATTCGGGCCCTTGACCTGGAGTCGCTTGGGTTTCGCGCCGAATACGAAAGAGTCTATCCCCACGGTTCACTTGCCGCCCAGATACTTGGAATTGTGGGACTGGAAAACCACGGTCTGGAAGGTCTGGAACGGGAATTCGAGGCTTTTTTGCTTAACTCCGAAAATGAGGAGGATTCCCTGTCCTCTGGCGGCCCACCGGAGCTGCGGTTGACTATTAATCAAACTATTCAGCATATAGCAGAAGAGGAACTCAAACGGATGGCCCGCCGGGAGAAACCGCTGAATGCGATGGCTGTGGTTATGCAGCCGCGAACGGGACAGATTGTGGCTATGGCAAACTGGCCCGGCTTCGATCCCAATAGCTTTTCTAAATATCCCGATTTTAACATACGCAATCGGGCGGTTTCCCATTCCTTTGAACCGGGTTCCACACTTAAAGTTATGACCATCTCCTCCGGGCTGGCGGCCGGAGTTTATAAGTCAAAATCAAAATTCAACTGTGATTCCCTGTATCGCGTCGGTGCGACCGAACATGTCTTGAAATGTTATGCCGCCCACGGTTCGATAGCTATTCCTGAAATATTAATCAGGAGTTGTAACGTAGGAACCGTAAAAGCAGTTTCTCGGCTTGAACCGGCTCAATTTTACAATTATCTACGTGAATTCGGGTTTGGAAATCAGACGGGAGTCAAGCTGCCTGGCGATGCCCGGGGATCTTTGCGCCGGCCGCACCGCTGGTCCAGGTTAACTCAGCCGAGTATGGCCATCGGGCAGGGTATCTCGGTTACAGCTCTCCAGTTGACTGCCGCACTTTCAGCTGTGGTGAATGATGGCGTTTTACTTCGCCCGCGAATTGTAAAACAGCTGCGCTATGGCGACCGTATTACCGAGGAAACCGATAAATTCAGAGTCCGCAGGGTTTTGCCCGACACTGTGGCGGTTAATATGCAAAAGTATATGTCGGAAGTAGTAAGGTGGGGCACTGGACAGCAGGCTGCCTCTGAAAAATTCAAGCTTGCCGGTAAAACCGGTACGGCTCAAAAAGCGGACCCCGCGGAGGGCGGATATTATGAGGACAGAGTCCTTGCCTCTTTTATCGGTTTTGGACCGGCGGATAAACCGCGGCTGGTGGCCTCTGTGATTGTGGATGAACCGCAGCGCGGTCGCTACGGGGGTGAGGTCGCCGCCCCCGTATTCAGGCGGATAATGGAGCGTTCTCTGCGTTATCTTGAGAATATAGAATAACAGCACCCGGCTGTAGACAACCGGGGAATTTTTGTCCCTTAAAGACAAATGTCGTCAGAAGCACTTGGAATTTATAGAAAAAAAGTTTAAGCTTTATTAACACTTGGACGATAATCACTTATAGAGAATCATTTCAGTTCGATTTGTTGCTTGAGTAACAAAATAAATATATAGGGAGGCTGCTTGAGATGGCTTCCGATCCAATGACTGCATATAAATCCACGCGCATAGAAACCGCCTCACGGGAGCAGATTTTGCTGATGCTCTATGAGGGTGCCATCAAGTTCATGAAACAGGCCAAGACCGCTCTGGAAAATAATAATAATCAGCAGAGTCACGAAAAGCTTCTTAAAGCCCAGGATATTATCACCGAGCTTATGGCTTCGCTGGATATGGAAGTCGGCGGTGAGATTGCACGTGATCTTTATAATCTATATGATTTTATTCTATATAATCTGGTCCAGGCGAATGTGGAAAAAAATCCCCGGCGAATCCAGCAGGCTCTGCCGATTATGCGCCAGCTTGAATCTGCCTGGAATGAAATCATAAACGAGCAGGGGATGACGGTAGAGAAAGCTAAAGCTGAAGCCCGGAAAAATAAACTGTCGGGCTCCAATTCCGCTCCCAGTCCTCTTTCTCAGACCCCCGGCTCTGCAGGGAAAACTGATACGGGAGCGAAAAAAAAGACGAATAAGAAATCAGACACGGATAAGAAAAAAGAATCCACCTATGGCAACATCTCCTTCCAGGGCTGAGATAGAAGAAGCCTACCGGCGGCTGTTGGAACTTGAGCAAAAAGTCCATAACATGTTGCGAAGTCAGGAACCACCGGACCTGGAAGTTTTTGAAAAAATATTTAAGAAACAGTCAGAACTGATGAAGAAAATCGACTCGGCTCCGGAAACAGATGCCCGGCTCCTCAGCGATGAAAACTCTAAAACTGCACGGTTTTTTAATAAATTCTCTGATTTACGGTCAAAAAACAGAGAAATACTGCAAGAGGTCAAAGAGGAGTTTGGAAAAAGAGTTGAATCGCTTGATCAGGCCAAAAAAATTATGCGGCACTACCTGCAGGGAGGTAGTCGGCCGGAAGAAAATGTGAGTCTCAGGATAGACGAGAACAGATAATTTACCGTTTTTACAGGTTTTTTCTTGAAATTATAGCCAAAGTGTTGTATAAATGTAGTGGATGAAAAGGACGACAGGGATGTCCATTTAAGGAAACAGGGAGGCGATTGTGATGTCAATATCAATTAATACCAACCTGAGCGCAGCCACAGC
>JBKGYI010000197.1:0-3611 GCA_046546195.1 bacterium
AACCCTGGATTCTGTTTTCACCGGCGATCATTTTTGCCAGGTGGAGTGATTCATCTGATAAATCAGATGTTCTATCGCTGGAAACGTAGAAAAGCAGGGAAGTTGTTATCAAAATAAGAACCAGGACCGAGACCACCATAGTAGTTATGCGCATAGTTCGTTATAGACGCTTATAGAGCGCGGGTGGATGAGGGTTTTTCTTTGTAGACATAAATTTATTTTTTTTACCAGGGTTTCCAAAGTTAATTCTTGCAGGGAAATTTTTCCGATCAGGTTGCGAATTTCTTCCGCGCCCGGGTAGCTGCGCCCTCTTTCGGCATAATCGGCTATCATCAGTCCCTGTAAAAGAACTCCCGGCGGGGAATTGCCTGTCGGGTGAAAAGATATTGTATCTGTAAGCGGACCGCGTGATAAATTTAGTTCTTCTATCGCCAGTTGAGCTGCCGCGGGAGCGTGCCAGAGTGCTGGCAGTTTTTCTTCATAGCTGTCCAGCTTTCCCCGGTATGCCACAGCAAGCTGATATTGTTTTTCCAGGGGTAGCTCTTTGGCGCAGTCGTGCAGCAAGATTGCGCCAAACAGATCTTCGGCGTGTTCTTTTAGCACGGGGTATTCTTCAATTAACTGTTGCGCAACCGGGATCATATTTTCTATATGATTCCGGCGTTTAATTATGTAACTGTTTGCCAGTTCGATATATTTTTCCGGGATGGAATCGGGGATTAAAGTTTTGATTTTATTCACGGTATAGTTCATTCTCTCTGATGAAATTTAACACTTTTTCGGGAACAAAATAATCGAGTTTAAGCCCTTGCCGGCATCGCATTCGCAGTTTACTGGAAGAAATCTCAATATTAGGCATTTGAACATTATGCACTTTATAATTTTCAATATCCTGTGGTATTTTTAGTTTATAACCGGGCCGGTTTATTACGGCAAGTTCAACAAGTTCAATTATCTCTTGCCAGCGGTGCCAGCTTTTAAATTCTGTGAATTCATCGGCTCCTATGATTAAATAAAACATCGAATCACTGTTTTTCTTTTTTAGCTGCTGTAGAGTATGAATCGTATATGACGTTTCGTTTTGATTTATTTCTATGTCGTTTACTTCGAAAGCGGGATTATTTTCGACGGCTAATTCGGTCATTTTTAACCTGAGTTTCGCCCCGGTGACCGGTTGTTTTTTGTGGGGGGGTATCCCCGTTGGAACAAACAAAACACGATCAAGCCGCAGTCTTTCCAGACAGAGCTGGGCGGCAATCAAATGGCCGTGGTGGATTGGATTGAAGGTTCCGCCAAAAAAACCTGTTCTGACGGAAACCTTAACTTCTGATCTGGCCCTGGCCATAGATAATGTACTTAGGTATGGTAAGTTCGCGCAGCCCCATCGGTCCCCGGGCATGCAGTCTTTCAGTACTAATTCCAATTTCGGCTCCGAGCCCGAATTCAAAGCCGTCTGTGAAGCGTGTGGAAGCGTTGACATAAACCGCCGCGGAATCGACCTCGTTAATAAACCTTTCGGCCTCGCTGTAATTTTCCGTTATGATGGCGTCGGAGTGGTTTGAGGCGTAAGTGTTGATGTGGTCGATTGCTTCGGAGAGATCTGCCACTGTTTTTACATTTAGAATCAGATCCAGATATTCATTGTTCCAGTCGGACTCGCTGGCTTTTTCGAGGGGGATAGTAGAGCCGGCAAGTAAATCAACCAGCCACCCGTCAACCTTCAATTGAACCCCGGCCTGGTGGAGAGTGGCAAGTAAATCTTTGATAAAATCCAGCGGCAGGTTTTTGTTTAGGACCAGTGTTTCCATGGCATTGCAAACTCCGGGTCGCTGGGTCTTAGCATTAACGCATATCTTTTTTGCCATTTTTTTATCGGCTTGCTCGGAAACGTAAGTGTGGCAGACACCTTTATAGTGTTTAATTACCGGGATGGTTGATTTTTCGGTAACCATCCGGATAAGATTTTCCCCACCGCGTGGAATTATTATATCGATAGAACGATCCATCTTGAGCATCTTATCAACCAGGGAATGAGCCTGGCTGCGCATAATTTGAACGGCAGTGGCCGGCAGATGTGGGCTGATGGCTTCCTGAATTATGTCGACCAGAAAATAGTTCGAGTGTTGGGCTTCCGAGCCGCCGCGCAGTATGGTGCAGTTGCCGGATTTTAAGCAGAGTACCGCGGCGTCAACGGTAACGTTGGGGCGTGATTCGTAGATAATTCCAATAACCCCGAGCGGGACTCGCTGTCGGCCGATTTTTAGTCCGTTGGGGCGCCGCTGCATTTCTAATACTTCGCCAACCGGGTCGGTAAGTTGTTTGACCTGGCGGATACCTTCAACCATCCCGGTAATTCTTTCCGGGGTTAGCAGCAAGCGGTCGAGAAGAGCGTCGGAGAGCCCCTGTTTTTTACCAGCTTCGATATCCTTTTGATTTATTTTCTGTATTTTTTCTTTATTGGACTCAATTTTAACAGCGATTGCTTCCAGGGCTCTGTTTTTGACTTCGGTAGATGCTGCAGCCAGTGTACGCGCGGCCTGCCTGGCATTTTTTGCTGTTTCGGTCAGGTTAAAGCTGCTCATTTTGGAAACACCACCATATTATCTCTATGTATTATCTCGTCAAAATAATGTTGACCAAGGATATCAGAAATCTCATCGGTTTGACATCCTTTTAAAGCGTTTACATCGGGACAGCTATAGTTTGAAAGGCCCCGGGCGAACTCATTACCGGAATTATCGATAACTTTTACAGTATCGCCACGGTCAAACCGTCCGCTTGCTTTTACGACCCCCGAAGGCAGTAAACTTGTCCCCCGATTTAACAGGGCCTGTTTGGCTCCATTATCCACCTGGATATACCCCTTGGGAAGCAGGTGGTAACCGATCCAGCGTTTCCGTCCGCGAATTGTTTTTTCATCCTGGCACGGGAGAAAAAGTGTGCCGACTGTTTTTCCACTGGTTATCTCCAGTAAAACATCCTGGCAGTGTCCGGAGGCAATGATCATCGGAGTACCGGCCTGTGTAACAGTTTCAGCGGCTTCAACTTTTGTTTTCATTCCGCCGACAGTAGCCGGACCTTTTCCGGCCCCGCCGGCCATCTGTTTGATTTTCTGATTTACTTTTTTAACTTCGTAAAGCGGCTCGCTTTCGGGAGTGGGTTCGTCTTCATACAGGCCCTCAACATCACTTAATATGATCAGTAAATCGGCATCTATAAGGGTGGTGGCTAACACTGATAGTGTGTCGTTATCACCGAACTGGATCTCTTCTGTGGCGACTGTATCGTTTTCGTTGACAATAGGGATTACTCCCATTTCTAACAGTGTGTGCATGGTATTGGAAGCGTTAAGATAGGAGTGTCTGTTATGAATTCCCTCCCTTGTCAGTAGAACCTGAGATGTTGTCAGGTCATATTTATCGAAAAGATCCTGGTAGTAATTCATAAGCAGGGGTTGACCAACGGCGGCGGTGGCCTGTTTGTGGGGAAGGGTTTCCGGTAAGGTTTTGAGGTTAAGTTTTTTTATTCCAAAATAGATGGCTCCGGAGCTTACCAGGACTATTTCTTTACCGGCTGCAAGTTGATAAATATATGCGGAAACAAACCATGCA
>JBKGYI010000198.1:0-3586 GCA_046546195.1 bacterium
ATTAAAATTCATAAAACATATTCTCCCTGATAATAATTTTCGTTAACATAAAAACAGAATACATAGTTCACATGATTTCCCGACGCACCCGTCAATCCAGTTCTCGACCCGTAATCTATGCGGGTCTCCGGCACTTCGTAACTACGCCCAAAATGACGTCAGGAAGTTCTAAATAGTTTACATAATTAAGTGGATTTTTACAAAATTTTGGCAGGAAAAAGAAAAACGGGGCAGCCTTTAGCGGCTGCCCCGTCAGGTATATTCTAAATAAAAATCTACTTTAAATTAACGCCCCAGCCGTTCCTGCAACCCGGGCGGAATTACAGCGTTATCAGCAGCACGCTGGTTTTCGGAGGCTATCTCAGCGGCTGCTTGTTCATTGGCTTCTTCAACCTTACCGGATGTTTCAGCAGCTTCTTTGTCTTCTCCGGCTTCTTTAACAGTCTCCCCGGCTTCTTCGCCAGCTTCAAGTGAACCAAATATTTCAAGATATTCTTCAAAATAATTCTTTACTTCTTCAAATATCTCGGCTATTTCATTTTGCAGCTCATCGTTTTCTCCGGCCAGCTCTTCGCGAGCGGATTCAAAACCTTCATCGGCCGCTCCCTTAATTTTTTCTATAAAATCAGCCAGGGTTTTCTCGCCGTCCTCCCCTTTTGTTTCCTGGCTATCATCCATGAAACCGTCAAGGAATTTTTTAGCAAAATCTATGAGATTACGCGCTGTTTCTTCAGCATTCGAACCAAGTCCTACATTCTTACCCTCTTCCCCGGAAGACTCAGAAGGTTCAACTCCCTGGAAAGAAGATTCGATGGACATTCTTACGTTTGTTTCAATTACCATCCGGGCGGTTTTTTCATGGACACCCATTTCAACACTGTTTGAAAGGTCAAGCTTTACTCCCGCATAACCATTTTCATCCTGCTGCTCCTGGGAAAATTTCAACTGCTGCTGCTGGGAATAATTGTTATCTGTGGTTGTTTCCTTGTTTCGCACCTGAGCACCGGTTTCGGTAGCGCTGCTAATCTGATTGCTAAGAGCATTGATCTCTGAAAGCATAATTAATTCAACTCCAAAACATTTTAATTTTTTATCTCCTTACTTGTAAAATCGACAGGTAACCCTAATAAGTTTAGTGAAAGATGTCGATAAATTTTTATAGTAATATCAAAGCCCAACTTAAATCTTGTTTTCTCAGGAGTTGATTGTTTTGCAAATTAAATTATTTTTCGCTTTAAGCTTAATTATTACCCTCACGCTCACCGGGTGTGCGGGGTACAATCCCGATACCGAAGATAGCGAAGAAACGATGCCCTCGGTAGAACTCAGGGCAGACGAACAGGAAGCTCAAAATAATGACACCCCGGCCGCACAAGCACAGCAAGAGGCCACAAAAGAAAACACAGAATCTGATGAATCCGATGAAAACGTTCCGGCTCAGGAAAACAAAGCTCTTGTCCGCGAAGCCGGCGCCCTGGAGCATGTTGAGGCCAGCACTTCCGGCAGTAATGTTATCCTGACAATTGAAAATAAAATACTTTTCGAAAAACTGAGCGCAGAAATCAAACCCGCGGCGCAGCCGATCCTTGATGAAATCGCAAAGCTGCTCCTTGATTATCCAGAACGCATGGTGATAGTAGGCGGGCACGCCGACACGCTGCCCACCCGGACAAAACGCTTCCCCTCCAACTGGGACCTGTCCGCCCAGCGAGCGGTCAATGTGGTAAAATATATCTCCTATCTGCCCGAACTTGATAATTCCCGGCTAATAGCTGCCGGATTTGGCGAATACCACCCGGGAGCCCCCAACGACACTCCGGAAAACAGGGCCAAAAACCGGCGGGTTGAAATTATTTTATTTCCTACTTCCCTCGAGCATCAGAAAATAAAACTTGACTACTAATCCACACCGGGAATCCCAAAAAATGGATTGGTCTGATTGCCTGAAACTGCGCGGTCAATTCCCGACGACCCGCGAGATCGAAGGACAGCTTTATTATCTGGCCTTCCAGAACTGGAACCGGCTGACTGATTTCGAGGGAAAAATTGAGTTTCCAAAACAAAAAAACGCCCTGCTTTTCGGATTGGGCAGCAAGCAGCGGGCAAAAAAGTTACTAAATTCCGGGCAAAATCAGAGGTTATACGAACCCGACCCCCACCGGCTGCATATATTTATTTCAAACTATGAGCAAGAATTAAAGGAAAAAAATTGGAAACTGGGCTGCGGACTCTGGTTTGACGAAGACTTTTTTTCTGAACCACTGGTTACTGTCGCCCATCCCTATTTGCGCAAACAATATGCACCGCTGCATACTTTGCTGGAACAATGGACCCGGCAAAAATCTCTGCCCAAAAAACTGCTGATCTGCCAGACCGGTTCCCTTTTCTATCGCGATGTTCTTGACACGCTCGGGGAAGAAAAAAACAATCTTTTCCCCTTTAATACCGCTCACTGGCAACCCGCCGCTCTAAAGGAAATGTTCGCATTAAAAAGTGGCAGTACATTTTTCAGCATAAATCTGATCGAAGGACTTCCCGAGCTGGCCGCGCAGAGCAAAATTAACTATATCTGCTGGGAAATAGATCCCGCCACCAGCCCATATCAAAAAATATCCGAAGCGGCAGCCAGAAGTTCCCGTATCTACAGCTACCGTAAAAAAAATCTGCTGCTTTTAAAAGCAGCCGGCTACACCAGAATCAAATACCTGCCCCTGGCGGCAAACCCAACCCTGCGCCGGCCACTGGCCGATCAAAAAATCGATAATAAATACAGAGCAGCGGTTAGTTTTGTCGGCAGCTCACTGAAGGCAAACGCCGACCGGCTGCTCAACCTGATCATGCGCTGGGTTAATAAACAGCGGACCTCCAGCAAAACCGGGGATTGGGCCACTTTTCAAAAAACATTAACTGACTGGCTGACCGAATTCCCCGACTGGCGCGAAAACACCCTGGAGTTAATCGAAGATAAACTGCAAATCCTGAACATTCCCCTTCAGGAAACAATAGCGGGCGAACCACTTTCGCTGGCCATGGCTATCGCTGAATACAGGGCTTACCGAAAACGAATCGATGTTGTCAGAACAATCGGTGAACATTACCCGATCAAAGTATGGGGAGATGACGGCTGGACGGGACAGACCGGCCCACGGGGCGAATACTGCGGACCGGCCGGCCACGAAGATGAATTAACAGCAATCTATAACGGCTCAAATATCAACCTTGATATCGGGCGCATCTATCAGCCCGAGATTATTACAATGCGGGTTTTTGATGTTATGTCCTGCGGAGGAGTCGTATTAAGCGAAGACCGGGCGGCGATCAGGGAGCTGCTCCAGCCGGATAAAGATTGTGTACTTTACAGGGAAAAAGATGACCTGCTTGAGAAGATAAACCATCTGCTCGAAAACCCTGAAATCGGCAGAAAAATCGGCGCCGCCGCTCGCAAAAATATTCTGAATTCCCATACAATCAAACACAGGCTTCAGGAAATGAACCTACTCCCAAAATAATATCTTTCCCGGCACTTCCGACAAAAAACGGCGCTGCAGATAAACGGCAAGCAACCCGCCGACACCGCCCACCAACC
>JBKGYI010000199.1:0-3563 GCA_046546195.1 bacterium
ATGCTGAGCTTGAAATGCGGTTGAATTATAGATGGTATTACAACCGGGTTAGAATCGAACTACAGGTTGATGGGGATTACAGCGGTAAACCGCAGGTTAGTGTCAGGGGGGACGATTTTTATCGTGAAATACAACTTCAGCCGCAGGGAGGGGGGGGATTTGTTGGCTGGTGGCAACCCTCTTTTGCTCGTGATGGCTGGCATACCATTCAGGCAACGATTAATGGTGAGAAAGGGAACCACAGCTCGGTGCGTAGAGTCTACCTGCAGTCTCTGCAAAACGGTCAACCGGGTGCGGTGGCCAGTCCCGACGGCCGCTACACGATTTTTAGCGGCGGCGGCGGGCATAGTTTTGACTGTTTTGTCTGGTTCGAAAATGTTTATGATCGATACCAACCCCGCCGGGGGCTTGAACTGGTTGATCCCCCGCGTGTTATCCATCCCGGTTATTTTCAAAGTTTAGAACCGCTAATTGTAAATGCCACTATTGATGAAAAAATTAAGAATCCGGAAACTGTGGGGATTTATGGCTGGAATGAACTCCAGGAACGCTGGCAGGTTCTTTCATATAAAGAAAGTTTAAACCCCAGGATCCGCGAACTCGAACTGTATAATTTTCCCGTCCTTGCTTTAATGAAAGATAATCTGCCGCCGCGAATTAAGGACGTAGCGGTTATTGATGCGAAAAAACTTATCAGGATTGTTTTTGAGGAAAAAGAATCGGGGCTTACTGCTGATGGGATTAAAATAAGCAGCGATACCGGTAATCCCAGGTATTTCTGGAATCGGGATCGCCAGTGGCTGGAAATACCCTTCAGCGAGTTTGCGGATGATAAATCCGTGAGTTTAGAAGTTGAACTTACAGACCGCGCCGGTTTGACCGCAAACTGGCACGGAGAGGTCAGTTTAAATTGAAAAAAAGCTCTTCGCCAAAAAACGTGCTGATAGTTGGCGCCGGGGAAGCCGGGGAAATGTTATTGCGCGAGATTAATCGCCAGCCGGATTTGAAAAGAAAGGTTGTTGGTTTTGCCGATGACGATCCCGATAAAAAAAAGATCGGCGAAGTTAATGTTTTAGGTAAAACAACTGAAATAGACCGGCTGATTCAAGATTGTGACATTGATGAAGTGATTATTGCCATCCCTTCCGCTTCCGGTGAATTCATTAGAAGAGTTACCAGCCAGGCAGACCGTTTGAACGCTGAATTGAGAATAGTGCCCGGCGTGCGTGAAATTATTGAAGGGGAAGTTTCCTGGCACCAGATCCGCGACCTGGAAGTTGAAGATTTGCTGGGCCGTGAGGTTGTGGAAGTTGATGAACGGCAGATAGCAGGATTCCTGGAGGGAAAAACGGTGCTTGTTACCGGCGGGGCCGGTTCGATAGGTAGCCAGCTTGTCAAAAAAGTACTCGAAAATCCACTGAAGCTGGTTGTTGCACTTGATAACAATGAGTCGGCTTTATATGAGCTGGAGATGACCTGCACAAACAGTGACTGTTCAGAAAAATTGATCCCTGTTCTTGCTGATGTACGCGACAGGCTGAGAATCGAACAGATAATACATGAATACCGGCCGGACCTTATTCTGCACGCTGCCGCTTTTAAACACGTTCCGATGCTGGAGAAGTTTCCCGCTGAAAGTATAAAAACCAATATTGGCGGCACAATAAATGTTTTTCGAGCCGCCGCGCAAAGCGGCGTTGACAGGTGTTTGCTTATTTCCACCGATAAGGCTGTTGAACCCTGTAATACGATGGGGATGAGTAAGCGTATTGGAGAATACCTGGTGGGAACTTACCAGGCTGAAAACAATACTACTATTTACAGTGCGGTCCGTTTTGGTAATGTGCTGGCCAGCCGGGGCAGTGTTGTTCCCCTGTTTAAAAAACAGATTGAGCAGGGAGGGCCGGTAACTGTGACCGACCCCGAAGTTGTTCGCTATTTCATGACTATTTCCGAAGCTGTAAAACTGGTTCTTACAGCGGCCACCTACCGGCAGCCGGGGAAAATATATGTCCTTGATCTCGGTGAGCAGGTAAGTATTCTTGACCTTGCTCGCCAGCTTATAGTCCTTGCCGGCTACCAGCCGGAAGAAGAGATAGAGATAGTCTTTAGCGGTCTCAGGGAAGGGGAGAAGTTGGAAGAAAAACTGTTTGCTGCCGTCGAGTCGGCCGGGCGAACCGACCATCCCCTGATCAGAAAGATAACAGCGCCGGCACTCGATTCCCGCCGCCGAACGGCGGTTGCCGGGTTAATAAAAATGGCGCAAAAAGAAGCAGCGGGTCTGCAGGAAGCGCTGTTGGAAATTTTGAATCAGTAATCACCGTTTGAACTCATTTTTTCGGCCCAAAAAAAATTAAAAAATTACCACGGGGGAGCTTTTAAGATGATTCGCAGGTTCTGGTATGGACTGCTGGATCTTTTTCTGCCGGTACGCTGCTTTATCTGCGGAGCAGTGGTGGGAACCAAACATGGTAGCCTGCCGGTTTGCGAAGCGGATATTGCCGCCCTGCCGCGCCTGCCGGCACCGCAGTGTCTTTTGTGCGCCCGGCCACTGGCTACTCCGGGGCTTTCCCCGGAGTTTGATGATCCCCACCCTATTTGCGGAGATTGTCGCCGGCAAACATGTTATCAGCAGTTCACTCTCATCCCGTTTGCTTACCGCGGTTCATTGAAAAAAATTATTGCCGACTGGAAATTTTCCGGCCATCAACAGTGGGGAGATTTTTTGGGGAAGTTACTGGCGGATTATCTTTTGACAAAACTGCGGTTAGAAGACTGGGATTATGTAACTTATGTTCCCCTGCATGAAGAAAAATTGAAACTGCGGGGATTTAACCAGGCGGCTCAGCTTGCTGAAGCGATTGGGGAAAAATCGGGTATTGTACCGGCCGGATTATTGGACAAGCGGAGACAAACAGGAGCCCAATCCGAACTTACCCGCAAACAGCGCCTGGTTAATCTGAAAAAAGCGTTTAAACCAACAAGAAAATTGGCAGGGGAAAAGATACTTCTTGTTGACGATATCTATACTACCGGCAGCACGCTGCGCAATGCGTCAAAAACCATCCTGGAAGCGGGTGCTTCCAGTGTGGGGGCGGTAGCGCTGACCCGTTCGATTCCCAAAAATATGGAGCATATTTTCTAACCACAACGGCAGGAATATACGATTACAGAGATTTTTTATTTTAACTGCAGAAACTTTCCTATAAAAGTCCTCCTGCAGAACCTTCCGATGGTCATTCCGGCCCCCAGCCGGAATCCGGGATTTCTGATTTTGAACCGGAAAATACAAAATATAAACCTGAATTGCCCGGTCTCGCTGCTCTTACACATCCGTGGGACTTCGAGGAGCGGAGCTTCGATGCGCTGAGGAGCGGAAGAGTGGAGGAGCGGAGGAAATAGCAAAGTTAATTAGCGGGGAGCGTGGCGCGGGGAGCTTGGAGTAAAAGCAAATTCAAAGTCGACTGTAACTTCAAATGCTGGAACCACGGATTAAGGCAACAGCATTTAACCCGAATTATTCACGACAAAAACATTGTGAATAGATTCGTCCTCTGGACAGC
>JBKGYI010000200.1:0-3560 GCA_046546195.1 bacterium
TGCAATAACAGTTCCTGGTCCTCACTTATTTCTCGCCATGCAGACGGGCTTGTGGAATCGAGGCGGTCTACTCTTCTAAAATATGATGACGGTTGTGATCCGGACGTAAATGATTCGAGATTTCTTTTGAATTTAAATTCACCCTGTTTTAATATCTGAAAAATCTGGCTGGAAGTAAGACGGACATAACTTTTGCTGACAGAAACAGTTTCCCTGTGAAAAAAGTTGGAAACCTGATAATACATTGTAAATGAAAACAGGGCCAGCGGTAAAAAACCAAGCAGCAAAAAATAAATTAATATTCGCCGGCCAAGTTTTGAATAAAGAACGTTCTTTTTTGAATTATCCATTAATAATCACTCGCCTGTCCTATAAACTGCCCGTCATTGGCAACAACCACATCATCGCGTGATTGCGAAGCCGTCAGATCAAACTTCCATTCCCCGTCCGGTCCGGGACTGAAGATATCGTAATTAGAATTTATCGGAATCGTCGGCCCATCCTTGCGGCGATGGCCTGGTGTGATGTGATCGTGATTGTGGTAAACATAATGATTGTTCCAGGGATCACGGGGCGCAGAACTGTAATCCATATCCTGCCAGTCTTCAGGATATTCACCGTTAGTCGCATAATAAAGCAGCACATCCTTGTAAATACTATCAAGGTCAAGACCGGCGCGACGATAACGAGCCTCCTGCAAGAGATCAAAAATCTGCAAACTTCCGGCGGCAGCCAGAATACCAATAATACCAACCACGCACATAAGCTCTATTAACGTAAATCCTTTATGATTTTCAGACATAATAGCTATCCCGGCTCCTCTTGCTTTTTCATTATCATTCCCGACTAAAGAAGATATCTGATTTTTCCATAACAGTCAAATATTCGGGGAGGAATATCCTCGTTCCTAAATAAAACTTCGCTCATACAAAAGACTTTATTAAATTAAAAAACTGTTTAGAATAATTACAGTGTCAAATCGAAAAAATCACAAAAGGAGGAGTATTATGAGTGAATTTCATGAATCGGAAGATTTGCTTCCCGAGGAAGCAAAAGAGTATCACCGGATGATTCAAAGCGTTATTGAGGAACTGGAAGCCGTGAACTGGTACAACCAGCGGGCGGCAGTGACAACAGATCCCCAGCTCAAAGCTATCGTCGAGCATAACCGCGACGAAGAGATCGAGCACGCCTGCATGGGTCTGGAGTGGCTGCGGCGCAACAGCGAAACCTGGGCTGAAGAACTGGAAACTTACCTGTTCACCGAAGGCGACATAACCGCACTTGAAGAAGGCGAAGAAAACAGCAGTGCAGCAAGCGACAATAACTCACTTGGCATAGGTGGCTAAGAAAGGAGAACTAAAAATGGATCTATTGAAACGTTCCTTAGCACCGATACCTTCCGAGGCCTGGAAGGAAATCGATGAAGAAGCGCGCAGAGAGCTTTCCTTAAAATTGAACGGCCGCAAGGTTGTTGATTTCAAGGGACCGCTGGGCCTGGAGTTTTCCGCTCTTAACAGTGGGCGGCTGGAATCAATCGGAGGCGGAGTCGACGGGGTGGAATATTCCCGGCGCAGCTCGCTGCCGGTTGTGGAAACAAAGGTTCCTTTTACGCTCAGTCTTTCCGAACTGGAAGGTATATCGCGCGGCAGCGTCAGTGCCGAGCTGGGACCGGTTGTTGAGGCGGCCAGTAAAGTCGCGGACGCCGAAAACAGTATTATCTTTTACGGCCAGAAAGAAGCCGGAATCGAAGGAATAGTGCCGACTGCAGACCTTGATCCTCTAAAAATCAGCGACGACGTCAGCTCCATAGTAGGACGGCTGGCCGAAGGCAAAAAGATGCTGACCGAGGAAGCAGTCCCCGGCCCTTATTCCCTTCTGCTTTCACCGGAACTTTACACCCGGCTTTTTGACTACAACGACCGCGGTTATCCGGTATACAAACGTATTTCTGATCTGCTGGGAGGAGACGTTGTTTTCGCCCCCGGTCTGAAATCAGGCGGGCTGATGATTGCAACCGGCGGTGGTGATTACGAGCTGTTTATCGGCCAGGACATCTCGATCGGTTACTCAGGCCACAGCAAAGATAAAGTAGAGTTTTTCTTCTGGGAAACTCTTACTTTCAGAGTCAACACCCCGGAAGCAGCTTTGATTTTGGAGTAAATAAAAAAAATCCCGCACTCAGCAGAAACTGTTGAGTGCGGGATTTATTAACTTCTAACTTAACCTACCAGCCGGCTCCTCTACCCATCGTACCAAGCATAATGGCCTTAGCAGTGTGCAGCCGGTTTTCAGCCTGATCGATTACAATCGACTGTTCGGAATCAAAGACCTCATCGGTAACTTCAGCACCTCTGTCCGCAGGCAGACAATGCATATATACGGCATGGTCCTGGGCCAGCTTCATCTTCTCGCTGTCACAGATCCAGTCCGTATGTTTGGCGTTCATGGCCAGCAGTTCCTGCTCGATTTCATTGATACGAGCGGCATTATCAGCGTTTGCCTTTTCAGACATCAAATCGATTGCTCCCCATGATTTGGGATAAACCACATGCGCGCCCTCAAAGGCCTCATCCATTGAATCTACAACCTCAAACTTACCGCCCGAACGCTCGGCGTTTTTACGGGCGTCTTCAAGCGGTTTTTCCATTAACTCATACCCTTCCGGATGAGCCAGGGAAACATGACAACCATAACGTGTCATCAGGGTAATCAATCCCTGGGGAACACTGACAGGTTTCGCATAACTGGGTGAATAGGCCCAGCTAACGGCAATTTTAAGCCCGCGCAGATTTTTTTCAAAATATTCCTGCATGGTCATCAAATCAGCAAGGGTCTGGGTCGGGTGGTCAACATCACACTGGAGGTTAACAACCGGAACATCGGCCCCCTCGGCTACCTTCCGGATGTATTGATTTCCAACTCCGGGAATCAGGTCATGACGAATACCGATCCCGTGACCCATGCGCGAAAGTATACGCCCGGTCTCAATAGCGGTCTCTCCATGACTTATCTGCAGAGTCCGCGGCTGCATAAAATGAGTATGTCCACCAAGCTGGGTCATCCCCGCTTCAAAAGCATTCCGGGTTCTGGTTGAATTATCAAAAAAGATACTGAAAAAAGTTTCGTTTTTCAGATAATCAATCAGTTGACCCGATGCGAATTCCCTTTTTAATTTAAAGGAAAGTTCAAGCAGAGTATCAAGCTCCTGCTTATCCCAGTCCTGTGTTTCAATATAATCTTTACCACCAATTGTAGTTCTCATCAAAAATCAATCCTCCAATTTTATAGGTTCTGATATTTTCTCAACATAACTCTTTGGCCATCCGGCATAAAACTGTGCCGAGGCAACAAGGTGTTCGATCGGGAGTTTTTCATTTGCAGCATGGGCCTCTTCTTCCAGTCCGGGGCCAAAACCAAGACATGGTATTTTATGTTTTCCGGCAATCATTACACCGTTAGTGGAAAAAGTCCATTTGGTTACTACAGGTTCATCAGCAAAAATCGACCGGTATGCTTCAACCCCACTCTGAATTACCGGGTGAGATTCCTCAAGACAC
>JBKGYI010000201.1:0-3556 GCA_046546195.1 bacterium
TACGGAGGAGCGGCGCATAGGACTGAGCGTCAAAGAAGATTTTTCGCCCCGGCAACCCCAACGTGATGAAGGTGATGCCCGGCAGCAGCAGTTGTTTGCTGAAGTGGATGAACTGCTGGAATTAGAACGGTTTGGGCCGGCCCGGGAAATTATCAATGAACAGATAGACAAAACACGAGATTCGATCCTTGAGCGCTGGATCGAAAAACTTGCCGAAAGTTATGTCAGAGAGGAAAACTATCAGGAGGCTATTGAACAATATCGTGTTCTTATCGAAGAGTTTCCGGATCGCAAACAGGCTCAATGGCTGTTTAATATTGCGGATGCTTATCGTGAAGACGGGGAGGATGACCAGGCCCAGTTGATCCTGCTGCGGATTCGCTATCGACACCGTAACAGTCAAATCTGGCCGCGAGCGATGCGGAGCCTGGCCGAAATTTTGACGGCGGATGAAAATTATGACCGGGCCCGGCGGATACTCGAAGAGATTATTGAAGGTCAGAATCGCAACCGGCATCCGAAAACAATTTTAACTCTGGCCCGGCTTTATGATCGTCAACCGGTTGTGCGGGATTATGAACGTGCGGTTGAATATTATCAAAAAGCAGCCCGTTTGCTGGAAGATGATGAACCCGAAGATGCAGATCAGGCCCGGAGCCGTGCCAGGTATATAATTGAAAATTATCTCCAGTTTGGAACCGAATAATAAATTGGGTTTTTATTTTGCTTGTTGTTCACGCTTCGTCCAGCGCTGAATACTGGCAATGAGGGGCTTTCTTGAGGGGGCTCAATTAGGGAAGGTTGATTTTTTATTTAATTTCGCTGCCGGTAATGTTCTGTCCGGTTTTTATAAAACTTTTCAATTTTTTTGTCGATAATTTATAATAATGTTTGCAGCAGAAAATAAATTTCAATAAAAGGATGGATTTAATATGAATAAAAGATATTCGCTGGTTATTTTTTGTCTGGTCGTATTAACTTTGAGCAGTGGTTGTGGTTTGTTTGGGCCGGGTGCCGACGATCCCCGACTGGTTTCAGAACACGATGGCGCTCGCGAAGCGCTTAAAGAGGCTGAGTTTGAACGTGCTGATCAGTTCGCTACCGAAAAATATAACGATGCCGTTAATGTTTTTGAGTCTGTGCGCGAGGAGCATCAGCAGTCTCCGTCGGAAGAAATAATTGCCAAATATCGCCGCGCTCAGATTATGGCTAACAGAGCAACAATAGATTCTTTAAAAAACAGGATGGACCGCGAACAGGAGCGGCTGGAAACAAAAGATGAAGAAATAGATAAACTCCAGTCCAGCCGGCAGGAATTGCAACAGCAGACCGCTTCACTTGAGGAATCACTAACTGAACATCAGGAGATAGCTAAAGAATATCGCCAGGCCAAAAAGGAACTTGAGCAGCTGCGTGAACAGTATGAAAAACAATCTCAGAAGCTAAGCTCGCTGCGGGCTGAACGCAGACAGCTGCGCGAAGAGATAGAACAATACCAGCAAGTTGTTGATAACATGGAAGAAAACATTGACCGGGTACGCCGCCAGGCCCGCGACCTGCAGGCTCAGCTTGATGAGAAAACAGCCGAACTGGAAGATCTTCAACGTGAAAACATTGCAGTCGCCGAAGAGCTGCAGGAGAAGGTCAGGGAAGCTGAGGTTCGCCATGATAAACGCGGTGTCGTTATAAACCTTGAATCACAGATTCTGTTTGATGTCGGTGATGATTTGCTTAAAGATGAGGCTAAAAATACACTTAAGAAAGTGGCGGCCGTTCTTAATGAATATCCGGACCGGAAAATTCATGTTGAAGGGCACACCTGTGATATGCCGATAAAAGAACGCCATCCTTCAAACTGGGAGCTGTCGGCTCACCGTGCTATAGCTGTTTTAAAATATCTTGTCTATGCTCAGGATGTTGAGCGCGAACGGATAGCCGCTGTGGCCCATGGAGAATTTAAACCGCTGGTCCCCAATGATTCCGATCAGAATCGTCAATTAAACCGTCGGGTTGAAATAACACTTCTCCCGCCGGAAATTGAGCAGGAAACAAAAGAACTCGTTCCTGAAAGTTGATCGGGAACCTTTCTCGTTAATTATTTTTTCTACTGCCGGTGTTAACATTGTCGGTCACCGTCCAGATTAACAGCGGTGGTTGGCCGAATAATTTACGCAGCAGCCTCTGTAGATAAAAAACATCATGAAGTTTTTTTGCATACACTTCTTCCAGGATAAATCTGTTTACTCAAATACAAATAGGATATATGATATGGGCCGGGGTATCTTGAGGGCAAATTAATATAAAGGGGATGACCTATGAGTTCAAAGTTAAATGTTAATGTGCGAAACCCAGACATCGCCGGTGATGAGGAACCGCTTGCGGTATTATGGGGGACTTTTTACGGTCAGAAAGAAAAAGTTGGCGGAGCTTTTTACCTGGAAGTTGTTTCCGATAGAACAACCTTCCATACCCAGAAATTTGCTCTTTTTGACAATAAAGGTGATATGAGTAGTTTGTCTGCTTCTGATTCGGCATTGATGTTTCGCCAGGCCGTTCAGAAGAAAGAAGGGGCTAATAATTCGCTGAAAAAATCAGATTATGACCTTTGCCGGGAGGTTTTCAGGGAATATATTTTTAAGAAAAAAAATACAGGGGAACTTAAAAATTATATATCCAATTCCGACACATCCGAACTCACAAATTTTTTCGACCGTCTTTTTTCCAATTATATTCGCAAAGGTCAACTTGAATTTGATGTTTCCTGCCAGCTCATAAGTCCCGGTAAACTGGAAAACAGTATGGGCGCTGCCATGCGAAACAAAGGGGAGTCTGTTCAAAAAGAAAAAAGCTCTTCCGGGGAGAAGAGCGCCCATTATCATCGTATTTCACTGGTCACCAGTCCGCTTAAAGGGCGATCACCGGGCGAAATCAATCCCGGTGACGAGTTATATGTTCGGGCGATAGGTAGTATTGCCAGCAAATTTCCCGATGATCTGCAATCTGAAAAATACGAGAACACAACAGTTCCTCTTGAAGCGACTGTAGAGGCTGTGAAGGGGAATCCCTCTTTGCCGGCTGATTACGACGGTAATTCTGCCGATTATGTTGAAATAGATGTTATCTTTGGAAATGGTAATCACGGCCGTGGATATGCGTATAAAGACGAACGGATCAAAATGGTTCATGAAGTGATGGAAGAAGTGACCGGTGTTCCTATTCTGGGACGCGTACTTCTGGCCAGCGGCCTTACCCTGGCTTTGCTGGCTGTAATCGCCTGGATTATTATTGGTTGAAGGCGTGTCCCGGCAGCAATAGCTTTAATATTAAAAAAAGGAGCTGTTTTTAATGACTGCAGAAAATGATGTCCGATTTCCCGGGGTTGGGGCTGAATTCCCCAAACTGAAAGTTAATACCACCCGGGGCCCGTTAAAAATCCCCGGTGATATTGAAGAAGACTGGTTTTTATTCTTTAGCCACCCGGCTGATTTTACTCCCGTTTGTACCTCGGAATTTGTCTCTTTTGCCCGCTCTTATGATAAATTTCAGGAGCTTGGCT
>JBKGYI010000202.1:0-3526 GCA_046546195.1 bacterium
CTTAATTTCCGTGATGATTTATTGCGTTATTTGCTTGTTCGGATTGACGAGAAGCCGGCGGCTGAAGAATCTGATATCGAAGAATCTGATACAACCGAAGAAATTGAAGAAAGTGCAGAGATTACCACTTAAATTTACGGGGAGGAATTACAATGGCTCGCGGATTTAATCGTGTGCTTTTAATTGGAAATTTAACCAGGGACCCGGAGTTGCGATATACCCCCAGTAACACTGCTGTCGCAGACCTGGGACTTGCTGTGAATCGCAATTACCGGGATGCTTCCGGTGAAACCCAGGAAGATGTTACTTTTGTTGACATTACTGTCTGGGGCCGGACTGCTGAAAATTGCAGCCAGTATCTCAGTAAAGGCAGTCCTGTTTTTGTTGAAGGTCGTTTGACCCTTGACCAGTGGGAAAACAATGAGGGTCAGCGCCGTTCGAAACTAAAGGTCACCGCCCAGAGAGTTGATTTTTTGGGAAGTCCCGGAGGTGCTTCTGGCCAGCAGCAGGGAGCATCTCGTCCGGCTGATGAGACACCGGAAGATATACTTGAGGATGTAACTGTTGAAGAAACGGAAGATGACGTTCCGTTTTAAGAAGTTCAGATAATTTCAGGAGGTGAATGACGGTGGCTTATCGACGCCGCAGACCCCGCAATAAAAAGTTGCCTGAAAACGTAACTTACAAGCGACCGGATTTGTTAAAGCAATATATCGACGACGAGTACAAAATTTTGCCTCGTCGTCGGACGAAACTGGCTTCCAACCATCAACGGATGTTGATGAAGGAAATCAAAAGGGCGCGTTTTCTCGCTCTGTTGCCTTACGTTCCGGAACATTAATAACCCTTAATTGCAG
Organism: bacterium; assembly: GCA_046546195.1. Classification (GTDB taxonomy): domain Bacteria; phylum T1Sed10-126; class T1Sed10-126; order T1Sed10-126; family T1Sed10-126; genus CAYTSZ01. Next base: position 858 of record JBKGYI010000202.1, read on the forward strand.
ATTCCAACCGGGATTTGCAATTAACGGGTCGGATTTTTTTAGATTAAAAATGAATTAGAAGTAAAGTGGAGGATAGAGATATGGAAGTTATTTTGATTGATGACGTTAAGAATCTTGGTTTTGAGGGTGAAGTTCTGGAAGTGGCCGATGGCTATGCCCGTAATTTTCTTTTTCCTCGTGAAATGGCGGTGCGCGCCACTGACTCCAATAAGAAGGTATTTCAGAAAAAGCAGGAAGATATTGAAGAAAAAAGAAAACTCATGGAAGAAGAAGCACAGGATCGAGCTGACGCCCTTGAAACCCTTAAATTAACGATCAGGAAGGCGGCAAACGAAGAGGGTAATCTTTACGGCTCCCTGAACGCTTCCGATGTGGTTGACGAGCTTTTTGCCATGGAGTTTCCTGAAATTAAAGCGCGCCAGATTATTATTCCCGAGCCAATCAGAGAAGTTGGAGAATACACAATCAGGGTTAATATGGTTGGGAATATAGAGGCTGAGGTGGATATTGAGATTGTCCCCGAGTGAAGCAGGTAAATCCAAGGGCAGTCCGCTGGATATAGCCCGGCGTCCGCCTTCGAGCCCCGAGGCCGAACGGGCCCTGCTGGGAGCAATGATGCTCTCAGAGAAGGCCGTTAGTAGAGCTCTGGATGTTATTTCCAGTTCGGATTACTTTTATAGTGACTCTCACAGGATTATCTTCGATGTTATAGCCGATATGTTTGATGCCGGGGAGCAGATCGACGGGCTTACTCTGGCTGAAAAGATGGAGGATAATAACAAGCTGGAGGCGGCGGGGGGATACAGCTATATTGCTGAGCTGGTTGATACGGTTCCTTCTGTTGGTCACGTCGAGCATTATGCGAACATAATTAAGAAACATTACATGCTCAGGTCCCTGATTGAAACCTGTTCGGAAATAATTGAAATGAGCTATGGTCGCCAGGAAAATGCTGACGAACTGGTAGACCGGGCGGAGAGCATGATTTTTTCTGTAAAACAGGAGAAAAACAAAGAAGGAATGTCTCCTGTCGGGGATATCATAAAAGACACTTTCGATGAGATCGATCGCGCCTCTCAGCGTGATGGTGTGATCGCCGGTTTAAAAACCGGGTATACCAAACTTGATAATATGACTTCCGGATTCCAGGAAAATCAGTTGATTATTATTGCCGCCCGGCCCGGAATGGGTAAAACTTCGTTGGCTTTAAATATTGCTCAGAACATAGCATTACAGGAAAAAGAACCGGTGGGACTGTTCAGTCTTGAGATGAGTAAAAACGCCCTTACAATGCGTCTTTTAGCTGCTGAAGCGCGGGTCCCCGCCAGCAGCCTGCGCAGCGGGAAAGTTTCTGAGTCCGACTGGCAGCGGCTGGGGAATTCAATGATGCGTCTTGGGGAAGCCCCCATATATCTTGACGACAGCGCTAATTTGAATGTTCTGCAGATGAAAGCCCGGACCCGCCGGTTGTTAGCTGATAAAGGACTTTCCCTGGTCATAATTGACTATCTGCAGCTCATGGACTCTGTTGGTTCCGCGGAAAGTAACGAACAGCGGCTGGCCCAGATAAGTCGCGGTTTGAAACAGCTGGCCATGGAACTGAAAATACCCGTGCTCGCTCTGACTCAGTTGAACCGCCAGGTTGAACATCGTGGCGGCGACAAACGCCCTCGGCTGGCTGATTTGCGTGGTTCGGGAGCTATTGAGCAGGATGCGGACGTGGTTGGTTTTGTTTATCGTCCTTTTGTTTACTCCCAGAAAGAAGAAGATCGCGGTTATGCGGAGCTTATTATAGCCAAACAGAGGAATGGTCCGACCGGCACGGTTCCGCTTGCTTTTGCCGCTGAATACATGCGTTTCGAAAATATGAAACGCGAACCAGAAAACGCAGGATTTTAAAAATAAGCAGCGGGGTTTGAAAGAGGTTTTCTCATGCATGTCTGTATCGAATGTGGATATAGCAGTCCCGACTGGCTGGGGCGCTGCCCCAATTGTGGTGAATTTGGTACCCTTGAAAAACGTGAGCCTGTCGCGAAAAAAAAGACCCGAAAAAATCGTAACCTTTCCGTAGAGCCGCGCCCCCTGCAGTCTATAAGTTCCGAAGAATACAGGAGAATCGAGACCGGAATTTCCGAACTTGACAGGGTGCTTGGTGGTGGATTGGTTCCCGGGAGTGTAATTTTACTGGGAGGTCAACCGGGAATCGGGAAATCAACGCTGCTTTTACAGTGGGGAGCCAGTCGCGTTCAGGAGACGCCGGTCTTATATGTGAATGGCGAGGAATCCGGTCCCCAGGTGGCCCGCCGTGCGCGAAGGCTGGGGGTTCCCACCGAGAATATAAAACTTATTCCTTCTACAAATATAGAAGCTGTTATCAATACCATTTCTGAACTTGATTCATCACTTGTTTTCATTGATTCCATCCAGACAATGGTTAGCGAGGATTCTTCCGGTATGCCCGGCAGTATGGCGCAGCTGCGTGCTGTTACCCAGAAAGTAGTCGCGGCCGCAAAAAAACATACTGTTTCTTTCCTGCTGGTTGGCCATGTTACCAAGCAGGGGGATATCGGCGGCCCGAAACGGCTCGAACACATGGTTGATACTGTTCTTTATTTTGATGAAGCCACGCGCGGTTACCGCTTTATCCGCAGTGCTAAAAACCGCTTTGG
>JBKGYI010000203.1:0-3518 GCA_046546195.1 bacterium
CCCAGGCCTCTATATAAACAAAATCATAGTTTTTTTCCACTTCAAGTTCTTTAAAAAACAGGTTCAGGTCATCATAAGTGCCTCTTTTGTCTATCTCCCAGGTCTGGTGGTCGTTCTCTGGATAAGGGTCGGGACGATAATCTACTTCATAATCTTCGATATTAACCGCGGCCTCAACTGGCAGAGCGATTACCACAAAAAATATTATAAATAAAAAGCAATACTTAAGACCAGCCGGGGGAAATCTCACTCGAGTTTCATTCCCTCAGTCTTAAAAAATGGTTTTTCATGCCGCAAAAAGTTAATACTCCAGGCTGCTGCGCAGATGATATTTACTCTGTAAAAACGATAGAACTGCCATCAGGGATGCTTTTTGCACATCTTCGCTCTCCTGCAGTTCATTAAAAAAAACTGCCGCATAGAAGGTCGCAAATGGATATTTTACTTGCTGCTCATATTCTTCCGGCGATATCCCGGCAATTTCAATTATATTGCTTATTTCCCCTTCCAGCCGAAGAAGTTCAGCTGAATCCGGCTGTTTGATTTTTAATTCTCCGTGTCGCTGAACAAGTGCAAGAACTTCAGAAATATCTGTTTCCCCCATTCGACGGTCAAATTTAAAATAAGGAGTGTTAATTGTCTTTAAAATTTCCCGGGCCTGTTTAAAATTATCATTTGCCTGATTCAATTTGTTTAAGTCAAACAACAATTTGCCCTGCAAAACTTTCTGCCAGAATCTGGCAAACTCCAGCTCAAAATTTTGATTCTGAAGATATTCCAATCCGGCCGGCGAAGCGGTTAACATCTTTAGCATTGAACGGGTGATTAAAGAAATTTCACGATATTTAACCGAATCCATCTCATCGACAGAAGTCAAAAAAGATTCAAAGTGGTTTGCGGCCTGCTCATAATTCCCCATATAAACATCTGCTTTCATAAGCGCAAGCAAAATTTCCGGTTTGTTTTGCGGACACTCCTCCGCTCCCAGTAAATCTTCCATAATATCAATCGCTTCAGTTAACTGCTGCTGTTTCCATTCGGAGTGTATTACTCTTTCTAATTTTATAAGCCGCTCAACTTTCTCCCGGTATTCTATTCCTCCACGGCATGAAAAAAGTTTTCCCCCTTCCTTGTTTTGCCTGCGCGAATCCGGTTCTCGCCCCCCCTGTCTCTCCGGTAGTTCCGGGTTAGAATCGAAAGAAAGATTATACGGTGCCCCTTCTTCGTGTTTTTTTCTTTCCACCACCTTCAGTAGAATCCTGCGACCCTCAGACTGCCAGCTATTGCCATTCTCATCCTCAAGTTTCAAACTTAACTCTGCAAACGGGTCTGAAATATTTTCTGCTGTTTTGCGGGTCGGATAGCTAAGATAATGGGACGGTATTGTTAGGGTCCGTTCAAACTCCTGTTTTGCGGCAAAAGGACCTGCCAGCAGTTTGCCACTCGCCAGGATTTTGAATTTTTTTACCACCGTGGTATCGATTTTTAATTTCAGGGGAACCTCGTCGTGAGTATAACTCTGCCCGGGTGCCGGGGATTCTATTTCAACAGAATCAATAAAAGGATTAGTGATCTCGTAATCTTGTTCTACAGTGGAGGGCAGGTTTTTTGCCTGTTTACGCTCCCGCTGTGGTTTTCGAGTTCGCTCTGGTTCCTGCGAATCTCGCGGAACAATACGAACAGATATCCGTTTGCTCTGCTCCCGGGGACCAAACTCTATATTTTGTGGTTTTACCTGAATATCTTGCCGGAAAGATACATTTTCTAAAAGTAGTTTGTCCCCCTGGTAAATATCAAATTTCAAACCCCGCCTGGTTGAAATATTTGCTTCACTAATTTGAAGAGCGGAAATTTTCCCGGCAGCAAACACAGTTTCCTGATAAACAAAAAACAAAAATATTCCCATAAAAAATATACAAACCGGATTTAGGAATTTTGTGGTGATATCTTTTCTTTTTACGAGAAAAATTACAAGCAACTCCTTTTTATTCATAAGTAAGAGAACAGAAAAACTCCGGCACTGCTATTTCATAATCCGACTGTGTATATATCGGCTTCCCGTTTCCCGGTAACTAATCTGTCATCATTCTCAGGCGCGTAAGGAAATATATACTGGCCTACACGCGCAAAAAAAAGATGGCTTTGTAACATAAATCTACTTTCAAAAGAAAAAACAGACAAAAAAGGTAAGTTAAATCAGGGTAATTTCGACGCAGAAAACCTTCAGAAAAGTAATACGGGAGAATAAAACTGCTCATTTCAAACCAATCTTTGGCCACCATAACCACCCAAAGGGAGAATATCCTTGAATTCTCTCCCTCCGGCTTAAAGGAAATCCACACTTGTTAAAAACTGGCCGAACCAATTTAATTATAATCCCCTGAGGATTATTTATCAAGTAAAAATATTAATTTAAAGGGGTAGGATAAAAAAAGTATCGGGAACCGGCCGATAGCCGGACCCCGATACTTCCCTCGTTCCTTGAGAGGTTGACTCCACCAGTTTAATTTCTGCCGGCCGTCTCTCAATCGACGGCCGGCAGCTTATCTATCCGATTCTTACCAGATTCTAATCCGAGAGATGAAGGGATTTTCTTCCTCTTCTTCATCCTGGCTGGTAATGTAATCATCGTCCTCCTCAGAGTCACGCTCATCAATAAGTTTTCTTAATTCGCGTGCAGATGAAGTAGCTTCTTCTTCATCATCCACTGCCTCATCTTCCTCCTCGGATTCATCAAGCTCTCCAGATCTTTGCGACTCAGAACTCTCATCAGACTCTGCCGAGAGTTCCTCTTCCTCACCCGACGAGCCCCAGGAGAACCAGTTTTTAACTTTCTCAGCGGCATCAGTTACTCCATCAACCACTGACTCTCCGACATCAACAATACCTTCCGCCACAGTCGACACACCGTCTACCGCCTTCTCAGCAATAGTTCCGGCAACGTCTTCCATCCATTCGGGCGGAGTGTAGGAGAAGGAGAATTCCATTCCCGCTGAAACTCCGAGACCGGCGAACAGGGAACCGTCAAACTCAATACCATCCCAGCCAAGCTGCCAGTCAAGTTCAGCCTCGGCTCCGATACCGACACCAACCTGTCCACCGACAGTGGCTTCAGCGGCACCGATATGTTCATTAGCTACTTCATGAGAAATCTGGGCACCGGCCATTGCCCCGGCAAAAGCACCGGCTTTATGGTGGCCACCAATGGCTTTACCGTCAACAATACCGACAACATTGGTAATTTGCGCTTCCGCTCTCACTTCAGCATAACCGGAAGCATGCGTTTGCTGCTCGACAGCAGTACCAAACAGTTCTATATCCTCCCAGTCAAAGTCCACGGAAGCATCAGCGCGGGCTTTTGCACCGGCATACAGTTCCTGGCGAAAGCCGTCATAAGTGTGATAACGTCCGGTTTCCGGGTCACGCACAACATGGCGACCAAGTTCTATCCCGCTGGCCTCCGCTTTCGCTGACAGCTCATAAGCGGCGCGAGCGTCCATTTCACCAAAATCACCCAT
>JBKGYI010000204.1:0-3474 GCA_046546195.1 bacterium
GGCGTTGACGTTACGGTTTTGAATTCATAGAACCAAACCCAAAGTCACTGGATTGTCCGGTCAAGCCGGACAATGACGAATCGTTGGAAGGTTTTGGGAGTTAACCATAAACTCTTCGGTGCGGGGGGGAATGATATACCATGGTTCTATATTTTTCGAATAAAGATGACTTTTATTTGCCGGTATAGTATATTGGTGGTGGATGAGAGATCAGTTTTTTACTTATAAAGGAGGAAGGAAATGAAAAAGAAGATCACATTATTGCTTATTATTATCGTGCTGGCGGCGCCGCTGCTACTGGCTGCTGAAGAATCGGAGATAATCTCGCCTTACGAGGGGAGTGAAGTTGTATTTGACGATAAAATAGGTTTTAATCAGCATCATATTTTAGCCGGTGACACTGAAGTGCGGGTTGTCGAAGGGAAAATTCGCCGCCGCTTCTGTGAAGCACCGGAGGGTCGTTCGCCTTACGAGATACTAAAAAACTATGAAAAAGCAATACAGGGCCGGGGAGGGGAGATTATACATCTGACCCGAACAGCCACCACGGATTACCGGAAAAATAACAGATTTATAAGAAATATTTTCACTAAAGAGCGCATTGGTCGCCTGAACCATTACCCGTATATGAAGTTTCCCCATTCTGCCAATGAGTATCTGGCCGGGAAAATAAGCACCGCCGAAGCAGACATCTATATAGCGTTGGCTTCTGCGATCGTGGACGATGTCACTTATTTCACCCTTGTCACGGTCGAAGCCGAACCAATGGAGATGGGCATGGTTGATCTGGAAGTTCTAAACGACGGTATGGCCGCTAAAGGCAAAGTGGCGATTTACGATATCTATTTTGACTCCGGGAAATCTGATTTAAAAGACGAATCAGCCCCCGCGCTTGAGGTGATCGCCGGTTATCTTAAGGCAAATCCGGGCAAAAAATTTCTGGTTGTTGGTCATACTGACAATGTCGGGGATTTCGAGTCCAATATTGTCCTTTCCGGTGAACGCGCCGCCGCCGTAATAAACGAGCTGGTAGCTGAATACGGAGTAAATTCCAAACAGCTAAAGCCGCACGGTGTTGGCCCCACATCACCGGTAATGAGTAATTCCGATAGCACCGGCCGCGCCCGCAACAGAAGAGTGGAACTCGTAGAACAATAAAACCGGTTCAACACCGGGGTCGCAGTTAAACTTTAAACTTTAGGTGTAAAATATTGAGTTAATTTTTGTTTTTCACCTCTGTAGAATATTGAATTGTGTGGTCAGCAATTTTTTTTTAGAGCCATCTTGCCGGCGGATTTCGGAGGCAATTGTTGTTGTGATTTAACCATCAACCCTCCGGCACGGAGTAAAAATGACATATCATGTTCCTGCACCAGGTAGAAAGAAGGTGTTACCCCTGGATGTTATTATAACTCTGCTGATAGTGGCTGTCGTGTTTGTGGTTGTTGTTTACATGCTTACCACCGCTGTAGCCGGTCCAATAATAAGTTTCATATTGAAGCCACTTGAGGACGACGATCTCGACGAACAGTGATTTTCACACTATGCGTGGCCCGGATTTATCCGTCCCTGGCGCTTGGATTTTTCCTCTGAAATGATGCTCCGGTGTTATGGGGGAGTGCAAACGGGAGAAGAAGACTACGAATTATGCTGGGAGTCGTGTAGAATTTAACCATTATGGAATCTCCAAGACAGGTTGAAGCTATTCTTAAATTTGGTAGCAAATCAACCACCTATAAATATGCTCTGCTGAAAGCTGTGGTTGATTATGTGATCGAGCATCCGACCGAGGATGCGGTGAACGGCTTTCATTACATCTCCGGAATTTATCTTGCCAAAAAATTCCTTCGTTATTACTGGCCGCTCTGGAAACATGGTATTAAACAGTCGTCCGCGTCCCGCACAGCACTTGAGGGTTTGTTTGAGGAGTTTTGTGCTAAATTCAGCCGTTTTTCTGAAGAAGGTTTTTCAATCGAATCTCCGGCTTCGATAATTGATATCATTGAACAGGTTGAAACCGCAACAAAGTTAGCACCCCCATATATTAAGCTGCTTCAGGATATTCGCAGGACGGTCATCGATATGCCGGTTAAACATGTGAGGAATGTCCGCGGTGAAACCGCCCAGTTATTTACTGCTTATTACGAGGATTACCCCCTGGTTAATTCTGATTTTAATGAAATTATCCGGTTGGGCCGCAGAACAATAAAAAGTGACAATCCCCTGGATAGTTTTTTGCAATTAGAATTAGCGGAGAAGTTTTTTATACTGATTTCTGACCGGGTTTATGCGGAGTTGACCGAATTGAGATTCTGGCTCGATTCAATTATCACCAGATACTGGTCCACTGAATGCCAGGGATACATGGGGGATGAGTTTCCTTATGGTGACTTTTTCGCTTCCCTCTCCAGACAGCTTGGTGAGAGAAGTCCCCTGAAAACTTACAGAGAACTTTATAAAAAAGCCCGGTTTGATGACTTTTATACGGGGAAACAGCTTCCCGTTAAGTTTGCGGTGGATCACTTTTTGCCCTGGTCACGGTTCCCGGTTAATCGCTTCTGGAACCTGGTGCCCACCAGGGCGGCTATTAACTCTAAAAAATCTAATAAGCTGGTTGTGCTGACCGATGAACTTCGTTATAAAAAAATACCACAGCACCTGGATGGCTGTTTACGGGCGGGAGGTGAACTTGTCGTTCGGGATGTAAAAGCGACCTATCAGAAATTTTTCAAACGGGACGTTCCCGGAGATCACGGCAAACAGGTTGAGGAACTCAGGGAGCTGGTTTTGAAACTTTACGATAATCTGGACAGGGTTACTGTGGAAAAGAAGTTAAATCTAAAAGAACTGGTGGCTTGAAAAACCATGGGTAAAACGAAAAGCTACAACAAGCTGGTCCGCGACCGGATCCCCGGGATTATCGAGCAGGCTGGCAAGGAATATGAAATCGAGGAATTAGATGATAGCGAATACGGTAAATATCTTCAGAGAAAACTGACCGAGGAAATGAAAGAATACCTTAACTCGGGTAAGGTGGAGGAACTGGCTGATATCCTTGAGGTAATTCGGGCAATTCTGACCCGCGAGGGGATGACCTTCGAGGAACTGGAGGAGATGCGCCGCCAGAAAAAAGAAAAACGCGGTGCTTTCCAAAATAAAATCCTCCTGAAAGAGGTAAGAGAGTAGTCGGATGTTTTTGCGGTTAAATCCAGCTTCTGGAGGGAAAATTCTAGATCACGCTATCGACGGGCTGAGATGACCCAAAGATAGGATACATGTATCGCGGCGCTGTCGATGAAGTTTTATGATTCGTAATACTCCCTGTTGAAGGTTTGTTCAATTGTTCAAACGTGTTGAGGGGGTGGGTTGGGGGAATAATTAGAGGTTATCGGGTCAGTTTTGGCTGCTGTTTTATCCTCTCTTTTGCTTTTTCACCTGTCCGTTTATCGAAAGTCTTCTACATCTTTGCGTTTT
>JBKGYI010000205.1:0-3442 GCA_046546195.1 bacterium
AACTGATTATCGGGGGAATGTTTTGAATGAAGAAGTGGCGCAACCCGTGCAGTATCTTTTGGAAAATCGAGAATTGCTGCAAAAGATGTCATTTCCGCTTCGCTGGGCATTTCTACAAAACAGGAGGTATTAATCTTAAAATGGGTGCTGAAAAAAATTCGAAAAAACCAATGTTTTCTCCTTTGAAAGCAAAAAAGTATGCTGAGGAGTCTGAACCGGGAAATGATTCTCGTTTAAGTGCGGTTTTTAATGTGATTCGTTCAACTATTTCTGCTTTTTTTACCAGAACTTAAGGAGGTGATGTATTAAATGGCTATGAAAATTACGGAATACGGAAGTTTTTTAATAGAAAATTCTTCTGTCCCGCATCCGGATTTGATAGAAAATGTGGCCGTTCAGGATGCAAAAACTCTTGCTCAGCAGACCGGCATGGGTTCAAACCAGTTATTGCGGTATTACTATGAGGTTAAATCACTGCAGAAACTGTTGCGGATAAACCATGATTTTGTTGCGATTGTCCCCAAGCTTTTGATGCTGAAAGCAAAAGTTGCTTTTGCTTCATCAAAAAAATCATCCGCCGGTGGTTTGCCACCTGAGTTCTGTGAGTTTATTGACCACTGTGTTTCAATATCAAAGCAGGGGGCTGATGAGTTTAATGCCTTCTGCCTGTTTTTCGAGAGTGTCCTCGGTTTCTTTTATGGCTGGGGCGGTAATTGATTTTTTTGTCTTTTGTCTGGAACAATAGAACAGTTTAATAATTTTTTATCAGGAGGTTTTATTTATGGCGTCACTGGAAGGTTATATTGTATTTTCTTCGGACATGTATCTGCGAACTGGATTAAGGGTTGGTTCCGGGGGGGATAAGACGGAGATTGGGGGTATTGAAAACCCCATCATAAAAAATCCTGTTAATGGTGAACCGTATGTTCCCGGTTCTTCTATCAAGGGAAAACTGCGCTCAATTATGGAGTGGCAGTTCGATAAAGTAGGTGGGAATGGCAGACCCTGTGAATGTTCTAAAATCGATTGCCCGGTCTGTCGAATATTTGGTATTGGCAGCTACAAAACCAACGTTGACATGGGTCCGCCCCGGCTTATTGTTCGAGACGCTATTTTCAATGAGGATTCCCGGGAGAAGTATATAGATATTCTCGATGAAACAGGAGAACCTCCGATTGAGAAAAAATTTGAAAATACTATCGACCGCCGCAAGGGTTCGGCCCGTATGCCCCGGATCATGGAGCGTATCCCCGCTGGTTTTAGTATGGATTTTGAAGTAACCTACCGGGTTATGAATATCCAGGATGATGTAAATATTGATCTGCAAATGTACCCGGAGTTATTGAGGGTAATAAAATTTCTTGAGAGCGATACCCTCGGTGGCAGCGGTAGCAGGGGTTACGGCAGAGTCGAATTTAGAAATGTAAGTCTTGATTTTAATTTCAGGGATCTTTCAGCCCATCAGCAGGGGATAGATAATATCAAGCAGGCCGCCGCCAACTTTTTCCCCATGGCTGAAGCTCAGTCGGTGAGTTGATACCATGACTGCCACTATTAGAACCCGGATTATGCCGCGCACGACCTTCTGTACACCTCTTCAGGCCGATACTCTCTGGGGGCATCTTGTTATTAACTACGGCTATCGTTATGGCCAGGATAAGTTGAAAGAACTTCTGGCTCGGTTTGAAACCGATCCTCCGTTTCTGGTCTCGGATGGTTTTCCAAGGGGATATCTGCCCCGTCCGAGGTTATCTTTGAGTGGTGAAAAAATTTCTGGATTGGTCGAGCTTGTCGAAGAGCAGTTTGACGATGTTCCCGCCCAGCTTGTAGTTTCCCAGATGCTCGGTCATTTCCGTAAATCACAGTTTATTTCCTTCCAGTTGCTTGCGGACAATATTGACGACCTCTCTATGGAAAAAATTGCCCAATATATTATTACAGATGCTCTTAAGCCTCTTGATCAACTTGACCCGCGCAAACTTGACGAAAGTCTTCGTGATTACACCATTGTGGACTCTCTTTGCTATGATCCTGATGTCTGGCGTCCCGACATAAAACTAAAAACCACTGAAACTATTAAAAATTCTATAAACCGTCTTACCGGGAGCAGTCGCAAGATGTGGGGGCAGGAGGAGATCTACTGGCCTGACGGTTTTGATATCTATTTTAAAGTTTTTGATGATTCTTATCGCGACCTGATAGAGGAACTTCTGCAGGATCTGCAGATGAGTGGGTATGGCAGTAATAAAAGTAACGGTAAGGGACATTTCGAGATCGAAAGTATAGAGGAAATAGATCTTCCCGCTCCTGCTCAGGCCAATGCCTTCGTTTCCCTGAGTTCGTTTGTTCCCGAACAGGGCGACCCGCTTGATGGTAATTATGGAATCAGGGTTAAGCGCGGTAAAATAGGGGAAGGGTTCCCCGGTAAGATATCTCCTTTTAAACGTCCGGCTCTGATGCTCGAAACCGGTTCCACTTTCAATGTTGAAAACCCGGACCACTATTATGGTTCTCTCCTCGATAATATTCATTTCAATCCTGAAATCAGACACTACGCCTATTGTTTTCCACTTTACGTCAGGCTTACCAATGAAAACGGAGGGACAGATTAATGAAATCAGTAGAGAAGTATAATTTTGAGCTCTATCCGTTAACCCCGATCTTCATCGGCAGTAATGATTCGTGGGAACCCAATGAATATCTACTTCGCGATGGCCGCATTGTAAAAGTTAAGATAGATCGTGTCCTGAAACGAATTTATCAACGTTCTGAAGAAGAAGTGAATGAATTTGCCCGCGCCTCGGCAGCGGATCTGCCCCGCGCCGTGGAGATTTTGCGCAATGAACTTCAGGAGGGTGATATCCAGGAAACATATCCCCTGAAGAACGGATTTGAGAGGGCCTATCAGGAAAAACTGGCTTCAAGTTCCGAAATACTTACTGTTAATCTGCCCTGCCGCCATGCCACCGAATCTTATATCCCCGGTAGTTCTCTTAAAGGGGCTATCCGGACTGCGCTCTATGCACTTATCGGACAGGAAAGCAATCATCCTCCGGAAAAAAAAGTGTTTGGCTATAAATATCCTTTTGATGATCCCTTCAAACGGTTTCGAATTTCCGATGTTAATGTGGATAATGACAAATTCGGATTGCGAACTTTGCAGCGTTTCAATATTAAAGATAATAAACCCGGTGGCCCCGATTCGTATGCCATCTGTGTTAACGGTTTAATTGATGATGCCGACCAGGATCCGGCTGAGGTCTCTTCACTGCCGGAACATCCGGAGTTGAAACTTTCCGGCGATGTTGAGTTTGTTACTAATTTTAGCAAAATGGCCGAGCATCTTAACGTCCAGAGTATTATTAATGCAACCCGCGAGTTCAGTCGCAATATAATGGAATACGAAAAAACAAGGCCGGTAGTCGGTAAATGGTACAGCCGG
>JBKGYI010000206.1:0-3431 GCA_046546195.1 bacterium
TCCGGCAGATCAAGACCCTCACGCAGGAGATTAATTCCAACCAGGACGTCAAACTCACCGCGCCGCAAATCACGCAGAATCTTGATTCTCTCCAGAGTATCGATTTCGGAATGAAGATACTGGACCCTGAACCCCATGGTCACAAGATAATCACTCAGATTCTCAGCAAGCCGCTTGGTCAGGGTTGTAACCAGGACCCGGTTACCGGCGCGCACCTCAGTTTCAATTTCATCCATCAATTCATCAACCTGGTCATGGGTGGGGCGAACTTCAATCGGCGGATCAACCAGACCGGTGGGGCGAACTATCTGTTCGACTACCTGCTTGCTTTTTTCCTGTTCATAATCCGCGGGGGTGGCTGAAACAAAAACAGTCTGCCCGCTTTTCTGCCTGAACTCAGCAAATTCCAGGGGCCGGTTATCAAAAGCGGAGGGCAGCCTGAAACCGTGGTCGACGAGTTTTTGTTTCCGCGAACGGTCACCGGCAATCATCGCTCGCAACTGGGGGATAGTCTGGTGAGATTCATCGATAAAAGTGATAAAATCATCAGGAAAATAATCAAGCAATGTATAGGGCGGATCACCGGGACTGCGACCGTCAAGATGACGCGAATAGTTCTCAATCCCGTTAACATAGCCAATTTCCCGCAACATTTCGAGATCATATTCGGTGCGGCTTATAATCCGTTCCGCCGCCAGGATTTTGCCTTCATCCTTAAGTTGCTGCGACCAGGAAGCAAGCTCCTCACGAATACTGCTCAGGGCCCGCTGCCTGTCCTCCCCGGACAGGACAAAATGATTAGCCGGATAAATAACTACCGACTGGAGGGAATCAATTATTTCACCGGTCAGCGGATCTATTTCCATAATTTCTTCAATCCGGTCGTCAAACATCTCGACACGCAAACCATTCTGGCGGTAAGCGGGATAGATTTCAACAATGTCTCCCCGGGCTCGAAAGTGGCCCTGGGTAAAATCTATGTCGTTTCTCTGGTATTGAAGCTCAAGCAAGCGGTCAAACAGCCGGCGGCGGCTGATCCGACCATCACATTCAAGGGATAAAATAAGTCTTTTATAAGAGTCGGGAGAACCAAGGCCATATATTGCAGAAACACTGGCCACCACAATAACATCCCGGCGCTGCATCAGGGACGTGGTGGCGGAAAGCCGCAGCCGGTTTATCTGATCATTTATCGAGGAATCCTTTTCGATATAGGTATCGGACTGAGGAATATAAGCTTCTGGCTGATAATAATCATAAAAACTGACAAAATATTCCACAGCGTTGCGGGGAAAATATTTTTTAAACTCGTTATAGAGCTGGGCGGCGAGGGTTTTATTATGGGAAAGAATCAGGGCGGGCCGCTGAATTTTTTCAATAACACTGGCCATTGTAAATGTCTTACCACTGCCGGTAACCCCCAGCAGCGTCTGGTCCTCAAAGCCCCTGTTCAAACCGGAACAGAGTTTTTCAATCGCCCGGGGCTGATCACCGGAAGCGGAATAATCGCTTTCCAGGCTTAAGCGGTTATTCTCGCGGGTGGAGATCTCGCTCACACTCATCATCAACCGCCATCCTTAAGCTCTTTTACCCGCCGGGCGGTATCACGAAATTCCACGTCAGAGGCCAAAATTTTTCTATAATGTTCCAGAGCCCGATCAATCTGCCCGGCCCCTTCAAAGGCCCGGGCCAGCCAGTAATAAATTTCACGTCGCAGGCGGGGCGGGAAAACCTGGTTACCGGGGTCGATTTCTGAAATTCTGTCCACAGCAACTTCATAAAGTTCCATCCCCAGCAAGCAACGGGCCATATAGATCAGAATTCGTGCTTTAAACAGTTCGTCACCCTGTTTGATCCCCTGGAAAACAGCCAACGAGCGTTCATATTTTTCAAGCCGGTAAAGACAGACCCCCAGCCGGTACTGGATTTCAGCTTTCTCAAAATGGCTGTTTTCCACTATCAGCCGGTAAGCTTCAGCGGCACTGGCGTATTCATCTTCACTCTCATATCGCCGGCCCAGTTCCTTAAGCCCCGCTGCAGCCCGGGTATTATCGCGTTGAAACTCAAAAAGCTCTGCAAATGTTTCCAGGGCTTTGGGCCGGTTATCGGCTTCCAGGTAAATCCGGCCCAGTTTTTCAAGAACAGAAAAATCTTCAGGTTTTAACTTGCGCAAAGACTCGCAGCATTGAACGGCTTTATCGTATTCTTTTGCTTTATGATAGAGCCGGGCCAGCTGATCGAGATAATTAGTACGCTGTTTGGCGGGAAGTTCACGCTCCAGCAGTTCCTCAAGAAACCTGCGGCTGTGGGACTCGTGGCCGGGGAGTTCAGAACTTAGCTGCAATAAAAATCCCAGCATTTCCTCCGGACAGCCGGCAAGTTCATCCCTGTAATTTTCTTGATAAAGCTGCAGTAAAAAATCAGCTATCGAGTGCGGATCTTTCAACTTCTTCGCCTGATCTGAGGTTGTGTAGCCACGGCGATGTTTTTCCTGGATATATTCGCCCGCCACATTTTCAAACCATTTTTTACCGATCTCCACCCACTCGTCCCAGAAACCAAGTTCTGCTGCCATCTGCAGCAACCGCCGGTTGAGGTTAGCGTCATCCGGTTTTTCGTAATGTAATTTTTCCAGCATTTCAAACGCTTTTTCGCGCTCATTTCGTTTTAAATATATTTTACTAAGATTACCGGTAAGCACTATCCGTTGTTTCCTGGTCAATTCCTCCCACCGGTCGAGCAGCTGTTCATAAATTTCAGCACTTTCACCACGCCGACCTGATTTCTGAAGAAGACCGGCAAATTCCAGCCGGGCGGCGGGCTGGAGAAGACCGCTATTTTCTCGCGCTTCCAGCAGTTTGAAAAGTTCTTCCGACTCCTCGTTTTCTGATAAAATACCAACCCAGTTACGGTAAGATTTTGCATCGACTTCACCGGGCGGACAAAATTTATTATAAATATTTAAA
Source organism: bacterium (assembly GCA_046546195.1). Taxonomy (GTDB): domain Bacteria; phylum T1Sed10-126; class T1Sed10-126; order T1Sed10-126; family T1Sed10-126; genus CAYTSZ01. The sequence continues at coordinate 2,967 of JBKGYI010000206.1, forward strand.
GCCATTTTTTTCAGGCCAAGAGCGTAAAAAAAAACCTCCCAGCCAGACGCAAAAACTAACGAGCGAAGTGTCATTAAACATAAAATATACACCGACAAACAATACAGCAAGGGCAAGCAGGCCGATAGATAACCAGGTATAACCTTCCTTTTGCCACCACAGAGCGTTAACAAGCCGCTCATTGATTTCGAAATCAGGATGCAGCTCACGCAGGCGGGCGATATTTTCGCGGGCGGCACTATATTTCCCGAGCTTGTAGTTAGTATGAGCAAGGGCCTGGAGAGTCGGGGGTTGCGGGGTACTCTCAAAACTCAACGCACTGAAAAACATTTCACGGGCCTGTTGATAATTTTCCCGGCTGGAAAAAATCTCACCGCGATAATAATACAAACGGGCCAGGCGGGCCGTTATTTCGGACTCAAAGTCATCGTCATCCAGCAACTGTTCCCCCAGTTCGATTCAATA
>JBKGYI010000207.1:0-3399 GCA_046546195.1 bacterium
CAGGAAAGTAAAAAAAGGGAATGAATCAGTATGTTGATCGTCACGAAGAGGTATCATTTATCAGAATGAAATTCCGCCACAAAAATATTCAGGACAGATCCCAGAGGTTAAGCCCGGTATTTTTGTCCGGTTTCCGTTCGGGAGCTTCTCCGGCCAGTTCCTGAATGTTGACCTCAACCGCATAAACTATTGTGCCTTCAAAGACATGTCCGCCGATAACATTAAGATCATCGGAACTAAAAAAGCCATGGAGGTGAATAAACGGTTTGCCGTCTTTCAGGGACACATTTCCTGTGGCTAAAATCATTTCCAGCGGTTCTTCAAGATAATGGGATACATATTTTTGAGCCTGCTGATCATAAAAACCCAGATTCGCTTCCTGAACAGTTCCAAGAGCATTAACCAGGGCCGCTTCTATCTTATTCTCCCGGCAATAGTTTTCAACTGATTCCAGGAGATCAGAATTCTGTTCGAGCTTAAGCAGATGAACACCGGCGGATGAAAATTCACGACTTTCCATGGCAAAAAAACCTCCAGAACAAATTAGCTGTGAGTCTACCCCCCAAACCCCTTCCTGTCATTCCGACGGGAGCCAGAATCCAAAAAATTAGCCCTCCGGTCTGGATTGCCGGGTCAAACCCGGCAATGACGAACTTTCAGGAGTGGACTCAACTGTCAGTCAGCCACTTCTATGTCGCGTTCCTCTCGCAATTTTTCTACAACCTGCTGAGCTTTTTCCTGCTGGCGCTGCTGGCTCAGACGGTTAATAATTTCTTCTTTAACATCTTCGAATTGCTGCTGCTCGGCTTCCCGGTGATCTTCGACAAGAATCAAATGAACACCAAACTGGGTTTGAACCGGACCCACTATTTCACCGTCTTCAGCATCAAAAGCTACTTCCTCGAACTCAGGAACCATCTGGCCGCGGGAGAAGTAACCAAGATCCCCACCGCGCTCGGAAGAAGGACAATCGGAATGTTCTTCGGCCATTGCTATAAAATCATCAGCATCTGTAATTTCGTCTTTCAGCTGATTGATTTGAGCTTCGGCATCCGACTCCGATGTTTCCTCGGTACCGATAAGGATATGGCGGGCCTTAACCTGCTCCTCCTGAACGTACTGTTCTTTGTTATCGTCAAAATGCTGACGAGCTTCCTGGTCTGATATCTCGATTTCGCCTATTTCCTCTTCCATCAATTTCTGAATCAATAGCATCTCTTTCAAGCTATCGCGGCCTTCCTCGACAGTTTCACCAAGTTCAAGCAGGGCAGCGCGCTGCTGTTCGGCGTCGGGCATCCGCTCGGCAAGAAAATCATCCACTTCAGCGTCGCTGACTTCCAGATTTTTATCACGAGCGGTCTGAAGCAAAACAAGACGGTTTGTCGCCTGTTCAATAACCTGCTGTCTTACTTGCTGACGCAACATATCCTCCTGCTCCGCTTCAACAGACTGACCCTGCATCTCCATCATCTGTTTTTGCTGTTGAATAGCCTGATCAATCTGTTCGCTAATTTCTGCCTCTGTTACCACCTCGTCATCAACAGTTACAACCGGTTCGCCATCATCGCCGATAGCATTGCCGGAACACCCGACTGTTACCGTAAATAAGGTCACTAAAAATAACAGTGTAGTAAAAACAAAACTTTTTTTCTCGCTCACAAATAACATCCTAACAACTCCTGTGTAATATTTTTTATTTAAAACTCTTAAGTACTTTAACAAAATTAAATACCTTTGAAAAGGCAAAAACAGAAAAAAATGAGGTTATCAAAATTGAGGTGTCTTAAATACCGAATATATTGTCAAAAACTGCCCGCAGGTGATGGCGCAGGCTGCTGTAGGAATAAAATCTTTCGGCAAGTTTGAAATTATTTTCAACCATCCGGCTGCGAAGTTTTTCATCTTCCAGTACCTGCCTGGTATGATCAACTGTTTCCTGTTTAATATAACCATTAAAATCAATAACCTGAAAGCCCTTCGGTTGAATGTCAAGCGAAAATACCGAATAATTGTTAACAACAACAGGTTTTTTAAAGTAAACAGTTTCAATAAACGCATTGCCAAATCCTTCATAATCAGAAGGATAGGTCACCAGATCGGCATGAGGATAGATATCCCAGAGCGAATATACTTTACGCCCGTCTTCTGTTTTTCCCCTGGTCGGTCCAATGCGCTCGGCAACAAACAGGGTATCTACATCCATATGTTCAGCATAACGGCGAAGATGCTGTTCATACTCATAGCCCTCGTCTCCCGAAGCATGTGAAATCAAAAGTTTACAGGGACAGTCAAGATAACTGAGCAGTTCGATAGACTCTTCGATATTTTTGCGGGGCACTATTCTTGTCGGCTGAAGCACAAATATCTCATCCTCCCCTATACCAAATGTTTCCCGCACATCAGAAGCATAATCATCAAGATCATCAACGATCGGCGGCTCGGTGCTAAAATCAAGGACATTAGGAATTAGCTTAGCCGAAAGACCCTTACGATGGGCAAGCTGATGGGCTGCCGAAGAATTAATAACAACATGATAAACGTTATGAAAAGTGGGCGGAAAAGCGGCATTCAGGTAATCCCAGACCGAGTTGTTCAAAAAGCGGTTGCGTTCCCAGTAAAAATCATGATGATGGGCGATTACCGGAATTTCAACTTCAGCAATAAACTCGGTCAGAGCAAGAGCAAGCGGTATGTTAAGTGGTATAGTCAACACATTTTCTGCTATAAGGAGATCAAGATTAAATTTTTCATAATATTTATAAATCTCTTTTTTTAACTCTTTTGCAAGCTCACCAATCCGCTCGGTTGTCTCGGCGGGACGTGTGTTTCCATTTTTAAAACAGCAGTTGTACAGCTCAGTTATTTCAGGATGTTGAAAATGAAATTTTTCTACCAGCATCGAACACTCAGACGGTGTCTCCAGTTCACCCGCCATATAAAAGGTATTGTGTCCAAACTCCTGAATGATATCGTCCCATTTAAGCGTTTCCAGTGAAACCCCGTCTGTTCCGGCGAGACGGGTTAAAATAAATCCTATATTCAGTTCTTTATTAACCATATTTGCTCCCTCCGCTAAACCGGGATAATCTTCTGTTATTGTAATTTTCGACAAAAAACTGAATTTTCTGAAGTGAATTAAGCGGGAAACTTTTTAGATAGTTAGAGGCTTCGCAACCGGCCCTCGCGAATAAAACGGGCTGTATTTTCACGCACACTGGCGGGAGATATCCGTTTGCGGGCAATATTTTCTTTAATAGCTGCCGCAGCTACCGCTTCGGCCACCCGGGGGGCTATACTGAAATCAACCGCATCAGGAAGAATGGATTCCCGCTTTATGCCGTTCTCGCGGGAAATATCAAACAGAGCGGCGGCGGCTGCCTTTTTCATTTTCTCGGTGAT
>JBKGYI010000208.1:0-3370 GCA_046546195.1 bacterium
ACCATTGGGACCGACTATAGCAGTGAGTTTACGGGGAAACTCAAGCTCCGTCCGGCTATAAAAGGATTTAAATCCGTTTAATACAATTTTTTTCAGATACATTTAGTTTTAAAATTCAACCCCCTACCATTCATAGCGATCAAAACCGCCGCGTTGAACTGTTATATCCAGCACGAGTGAAAATATGGTCATACCGGCAGCCAGGAAGATAAACCCGATCGCGACTCCGGCGCTGTAATACCATGGAGAGAAACCTTCACTCAGCCATACCCCGCGGCCAAACTGGGCCAGATAAGAATGGGGAAACAAATAGTGCAGTGGGTAAACAAAATCAGGCAACCAGGCGGGAAGAATAAAAACAACCCCCAGCAGTTCAATCAGACGGCGGCCGGCAAAGGCAACCGCGCCCTCCGTTTCAGCCGTTAATTCAACGGCATGTAAAATAAGCCCCCATCCGACGGCACCGGGTATTAAAGCCAGAAAAACAATCCAGTACAACGGTGCGGTAAAAAACAGGGGAACAACTCCAAGAATGGCCAAAATAATAAAGAAGATAATAAAACCTAAAAAACTGATTAGAAATTCAGGCACAACTCCCGCATAGACAAAAAACATGAGATTTACTGGAATCGAGCGCCAGGCGAAAGGCAGCTTAAAACGGACGGAAAGCTGTCTGCCACAGTAAAGGAAGGGATGCAGTAAAAAAACAGCGGCCAGCCCCGGCAGAAGAACCGAAAAGTAATTCTCACCAATGACAGGTTCCAGCAAAACAATCAAAACCAGCAGGATGGCCAGAACTATTAACCGGGCGAAAACCTGCCAGCCCCGATTTAAAGTTCGCAAAAATTCCCATTCCAGAAGAACCCGCCAGGAATTCATAAATGATTTCAGCTGTGAGAACTCAAACTGCATAATAATCAACCGCCTTCCCTTCCTGCAAACAAAGACATCGATAGGACATATTTTCAACCAGCCGGTCCGAGGAGGAAGCAATTATAAGTGTCATACCCTGGCTGGCCAGGGCCAAAATGAGTTTTCGCACCTTTTCGAAAGCAAACTCATCCAGATATCTGTCGGGCTCATCAAGCAGTAAAAAATCCGGGGAGGGTATCAACCCGCCGGCCAGACTGAGCTGGTTGACAGTGCCGGCGGAAAGCTCACCCACCGGAACATCCCGGGCCGCGTCATCTATCCCAATGAATTGCAGGGATTCTTCCACTCTCTGTGTTTTTTCTTCTCCACTCAGAGCATACCATCCCGCAAGCAGGGAAAGATTGTCCCTGGCGGAAAGCCCAAGATCAAAATAATGAAGTCCGCAGCGGACAACCGCAAGATTTTTTTTAAACTCCAAAGAAAGAGCGGGATTATGACCGTTAACTCTAACTTTGCCTTTATCCGGGCTGTAAAACCCCGCGATCAGGTTGAGAAGTACAGATTTGCCGGCGCCGGACGGCCCCTTGACCAGTAAACATTCCGCCGGGGGATGTTCAAAAGAAATATCTCTAACAGCTTCAACCTCAAGCGGGGCAAGAAAGCTGGCTCTGCTTGTGCCACAGGCAAACTTTTTGCTCACATCTTCAAAAACTATCAATTTTCTTTACACTCCTTGTTTTCCCTGAAATACTGCGGTGAGTCTAACCTTACCCCGCACTTGCCGAAAACACTGACAGGTCAGGTAACAATCAGCTAATAAAAATTATCCCATTCACAGCTTGACTATAGACCTTTAAAATTATCCCCATTATATTCAAATTGTCAACGCCGGAGCCCCAATTAGCATCAGAAACAGTTCATAGTTCATAGTTTGAAGTTCCCAGTTTATAAAATTTTACACTTGCGGATTCAGCTTAAAAATTAGATGATTGTTTTTAGCAGTGGTATCGTCTTATAATAAAGATTAAGAAAACATTGTTTGAAAGCACGTGACTCAATCCAACCAGGAGGTGGCCGTAATGGCCGGCATATTTAAAGCTTACGACATCAGAGGTATTTATCCTGATCAGTTAGATGAAGAGATGGCTTATGATATCGGGGTGGCAATCGGTAATTTAATGGACAGGGGAACCATAGTGGTCGGACATGACATGCGGGAGGTGGCAATCCCGATTTCCAAAGTTCTGATAGACGGGCTGCGGGCGACCGGACAGGACGTGATTGATATTGGTCTTTGCTCGACGCCGATGAATTACAACGCAATCGGTCATTTTGATGCCCAGGGTGGTGTCATGGTCACCGCCTCCCACAACCCTTCGGAATACATAGGGTTCAAGCTCTCCCGCGATGAAGCAAAACCGGTCGCTTATGAAACCGGAATAAACGAGGTGGAAGAAGCGGTGAAATCCGGCAACCTGCCGGAGACCGATAATCCCGGCGAATACAGACAGGAGAATTTTATCCGGATCTACCAGGATATAATCCTTGGTTTTGCGGAGAAAATCAAACCGCTTAAAGTTGCCATCGACTGCGGAAACGGGATGGGGGGGCTGACGGTTCCGGAAATTTACAGAAATCTGCCGGTTGATGTTGAGGAGATGTATTTCGAACTGGACGGCAGTTTCCCAAACCATCTTCCCAATCCCCTTGAAGAGGAAAATATGAAGGATCTGCAGGATAAAGTAAAAACCGGGGATTTCGACCTGGGCATGGCGTTTGACGGCGACGCCGACCGGGTGGCGTTCGTGGATGAAAACGGTGAAATAATCGCGTCGGACATGATTACTGCCCTGCTCGTAAAACCGATGCTGGAGAAAAACCCCGGAGACGCTATTATTTACGACCTGCGCTCAAGCCGGGCTGTTCCGGAAGAGATCGAAAAATACGGCGGGCAGCCGGTTCGTTACCGGGTCGGACACGCCTACATGAAGGCAAAAATGCGAGAGGTTAACGGGGTGTTTGGCGGCGAGTTGTCCGGGCACTATTATTTCCGTGACAATTACTTCACCGACTGCGGGATGATCGCTTCGCTCGAACTTCTGAACCTTCTTTCGGAGAACAACAAAAAACTTTCGGAACTTATAAAACCACTGAAACGCTATGCTCGTTCGGGAGACATAAACTTCAAGGTGGAAGAAAAAGAAAAAGCCATGCAGGCACTAGCCGAAAGATTCGAGGAGGCAGAAACAGACTGGCTCGACGGGGTGACTGTGCAGTTTGAAGACTGGTGGTTCAACGTGCGCGCTTCAAACACCGAGCCATACTTGAGATTAAATATGGAAGCCGACACAGACGAGCTGCTCGAGGAAAAACTTGCCCTGGTAAGAGAGGAGATCGAGAAATATGTTTCCTCCTAAGTATCTCAGAAAAGAAGCCGCCAGCATATCGTCCAACTTAAGAAAACGCGGCCAGGACACCACACGCCTCGAGAGGGCTA
>JBKGYI010000209.1:0-3363 GCA_046546195.1 bacterium
CACCGAAAATATCCAGGCGGTCGCCCTCCAGGATATTTCTGATATACTCAAGCCCTAATTACTAATTACCTAATTACCTCTAATTACCTCGGAGGTTCAATTATTCAGTTATTGAGAGTATGATAAAACGGTGTTGCCGGGAGATAAAAATTACTGGGGAACCGAAGAAGAATGGGAACGTATGGACCGTCGAGTAGAAGGGCGTGAGGGGAGGAAATATCGCGAACGGCGGGGCCTAAGATCAAAAGATACGATTGCTCGTGAGGTGGCGGGAAGGACAAAAATTACCGTGGAGGATTTGAAGAGCTTAAAAAGGGGAAAGAAGTTAAGTCGAATCCGCCAGGAGGCAATGGGGCAAATGTATGAAGAGGGCTACAGTCCGACTCAAATTGGCAAATATTTTAATCGCCCCCCCCAGGCTGTCCTTTATGCGAAAAACAAAACAGGCAGAATTGAATAACTGAACCTCCGAGGTGTTTTGAGGTGTTATTTTGGGGGTTCTTTCAGGAGGGCTGCTATTGCTTCGTAGATGAACCAGGCGGCAAGGATTAAGATGACTGAGGCGACTGTGAATATGGCCCGGCTGCCGGAGGTTGCTGTTGGGAAATGTTCGAGAGTGACAATTCCCAGCGCGCTTACCGATATCGCGGCCATTATAGCCAGGGGGATTATGGTGTAAAAAATAGGTTTTGAGCGCTGGTAAAGGTAAACGGAGGCTGTCAGCAGGCCCAGGCCGGCAAAAAGCTGGTTGGTTGAACCGAACAGGACCCATAAAAATAATCCGGCCGGCTGGCCGTCGACTTTAAGCAGGGCGAAGAAACCTATTCCCGCTATCGCCAGCAGGCTGGCCGTCCAGCGGTTGATGCCGGGGATACCCTCTTCGTTTTTTCCCAGGGCATCGGCCAGTTCCTCTATGTTATAGCGCAAAAGCCGGGTTCCGGAGTCAAGTGTGGTCATCGCAAAGGAAACTGCAATCAAGGAAATGAATGTTCCCGCCATTTTAGTGGTTATTCCGATATGTCTGCCGTAAGAGGTTATAAAAGTACTTCCCCCGTCGATGAATGCGTTTAATTTAGCTGCCAGACCGGACGCCTCCTGCCAGCTTCCGTAATAACTCTGCCAGTTTTCCAGCCCGCCCAGCCCGGCCACGCAGGCGATAAGCACGATTACCGCCAGGATTCCCTCGGCAACCATGGTGCCATAGCCGACCAGATATCCGTCGCTTTCTTTATCCAGTTGTTTGGCGGTTGTCCCGGATGAAACAAGGCTGTGGAAACCGGAGATAGCTCCGCAGGCGACAGTGGTAAAAAGTATGGGGAACAGCGGGGGTAAATCAGCCGGGGCACCCGAACCGACATTCAAAGCGGGGGCGGAAATATTTGGCCGCAACCAGAACATCCCCGCATACAGGGCAATAAGTCCGGCGTAAAGCAAGAATGAGTTCAGATAATCGCGGGGCTGGAGTAAAAACCAGACCGGCAGCACGGAGGCAAAAAAGGCATAAATCATTAATATCCAGATCCAGCCTGTAACCCCAAGCTCGGGCGCGGGTATCTGCAGGCCGGCGGGAAGAGAGATAACCAGCAGAACAATTCCGATTAGAGTTGCGGTTTTCAGAGTGCTTATTTTTTTGTAAACCGCAGTTCCCATCCCCATGGCGATAAACATCAGCGAGAATACCGGGATGATCGATTCAGGATAAAGTTTGGCGAAAAGCACCGCGACCACGTAAGCAAAAACCCCCATCGCCAGGGTGATTAAAAAGAAGCTGAGCAGCAAAAAAAGGATCCTGCTGCGGTGGTTGATTATTTTTCCGGCAACATCACCCACGGAGCGGCCCCGGTTGCTGACTGAGAGTTTGAGCGTGGCCAGGTCATGGACCCCGCCGATAAAAATTGTCCCGAACACTATCCAGAGCAGAGCGGGAACCCAGCCCCAGATGACAGCAATCGCAGGGCCCAGTATCGGCCCCAGCCCCGAGATAGAGGCAAAATGATGGCCGAAAAGCACCCAGCGATTGCTGGGAACATAATCGATATTATCTTTATACAGATGGGCCGGGGTGGGGTTACGGTCATCAAGTCCGAGCAGGCGGGTGGCAATGTGTCTGCCGTAAAATCGGTAACCCAGCCACAGGCAGGCAAGAGTTCCTCCGGCAACAATTACGGAGTTCATCAACTTTTCACATCCTGATAATTTTGCGATTTTTCAATCTAAAATTATTATATCAATTTTATCAGAAGTAAAGGTCGCGTTCACCGTTTTTAATTCTTTCGTAATAATCGAGAAGCTGGGGATATACTCCGGGGAGCTGCTCTTTTACTTCCTGGATCTCCTTCTGGATAACTTTTTCACCGCTTTTTTTGGTTTCCTCGCTGGCGAAATCATCCAGCCATTCCCGGAAAGTTAAGATGGCGTTAAGTTTACAGAACTCTCCTTCTTTTCCCGTACACAGAAGTTCCATTATACATTCACCGGTTCTTCCGCAGCGATATCCGGCCGTGCAGAAGGAGGTAATATATCCCATTTCGGCCATTTCTTTAACAAACTCATCCAGGCTGCGGGTATCGCCGAGTAGAAACTGCTGTTTTTCTCTGGCCTGCTCGTTGTGGTATTCGCTGTAAGCACCGATACCTATTCTTGTCGAGGCATCGGTCTGAGTGCAGCCAAGATTTATTGTCTGTCGCCTGATCTCGGGGGTTTCCCGGGCGGTGATAATCAGTCCCGTGTAGGGGATCGCCAGGCGGAGGACGGTGATCAGTTTTTTGAAATCCTCATCGTTGACCAGGTATTTTGATTTTTGAGTTATCGGCGCACCCTCGGCCTCCTCCAGGCGGGGGAAAGAGACTGTATGCGGTCCTATGTTGAACTGTTTTTCCAGTTCCCGCGCGTGTTGAAGCAGGCCCATTACTTCGAACTTCCAGTCATAGAGGCCGAACAGAGCGCCGAGGCCGACGTCATCGATCCCCGCTTCAAACGCCCGGTGCATACAGTACAGGCGCCAGGCATAATCGCTTTTAAGTGTTCCTTCGGGGTGCATTTTTTGGTAAGTCTGATGGTGGTAGGTCTCCTGGAACACCTGGTAGGTTCCGATTCCCACGTCTTTCAGTTTTTTCAGTTCCTCTATCTGCATTGGAGCGGCATTTACGTTTGCCCGGCGAATTGCTCCGATACCGTTTTTGGTTTCAACCTCTACGTCGTATATATCCTGAATCGAATCGACCATGTAATTCACATCGGAGACGGGTGATTCTCCGTACACCACGATCAAACGTTTGTGTCCGATATCACCGGCCAGTATTTCAGTCTCTTTTTTAATCTCTTCCGAGGATAAAATTTTGCGTTCAACTTCAGTATTATCGC
>JBKGYI010000210.1:0-3353 GCA_046546195.1 bacterium
TTCGGTAGACATAAAAACCAACCTCGCTTATTTCTCGGGATGTATAAATTATAACCTATCAAACCCGGATAGAAAAACGAAAACCGGGGAATAAAACAAGTTAACCTTTCATAGTTTATAGCCTGAACCGTAACCCAAACCTCATCCCTCATCCGTCTTCATCCTTCTGCGCGTCCTTCCCTGTGGTTTATCTGAGAGAGTATGCTAAAATATATCCTTCAAATTAATTGAAAACAATAACAGGAGTGAATGCGATGGGAACTATAGATCCGGACCGTGAATATCATATCGGACTGAAAAAAGGTGAAATTGGTGATTATATACTGCTCCCCGGAGACCCGGCGCGGGCCGAGAAAATAGCCGGTTATTTTGACGATGCCGAAGAAGTAAACTGGGTCAGAGAATATCGCAGTTTCACCGGAACTTACAGCGGTATCCCGGTAAGCGTTATGTCAACGGGAATCGGCTGTCCGAGCATGGCGATTGCGGTTGAGGAGCTTGTGAAAATCGGAGCACCGACGATGCTTCGCGTTGGAACAGCCGGCTCGATGCAGCGCAAAGTAGGTCTTGGTTCGATCACCATCAGCACCGGAGCCGTCAGGGTTGACGGGACGACAAAAGAATATGTGCCGGTCGAATATCCGGCGGTGCCTGATTTTGAAGTTACCGCCGCCCTGCGCAACGCCGCTGAAGAACTTGAATTTGACTACCATACCGGGATTGTTCACTGCAAGGACGCGTTCTACACGGAAGGCAATGATGATCTGCCCCTGGCCGTTCAGCAGAGAGAACTCTGGGATACCTGGTATAAAGCAAATGTCCTCTCGACAAGCATGGAATCTTCCGCTCTCTTTGTTTTAAGCAGCATAAAAGAGGTGCCCTGCGGTGAGGTTCTGGCTAACATTGGACTTACCTATGCCGATGAGCCGATAGTTGCGAAAGAGGGTGTGGACGAAGCAATCCGCTGTGCTTTAAAAGCGGTAGAAATCCTGGAGGACAAAACCGGCTGATCGGTTTTGTCGATGCCGTTTTTTTCGCAGTAGCGGGTAAAAAATTAACCACTCCCCCTGTTTTTTTACCCGCTGTGTACCGGTTTTATATGTTGGTCTATATATTTCTAAATTTATTCTAAAGTGATTTTTATCACATTTTTTTCTTATTCACCGCCGCTGACTGGTTTTAAGCCCCGCCTGTTTTTACTCCGCTGAAATTCCGGTTTATTTTTAAATCAGGTATGGAACTTGCTTATCTATATACCTGCAGCAAAGATGAATTTTATACATGTGTAAAAATAGGACGATAATTTTTTTTGTTCCCGGTTGGTTTCGGGGATAAAAAAAGATAAAGGTGATTGGGATGAAAATGGAAAATGGTAAAACAGGGCTTGACTGGCGCAGAATTTTTGAAGAAGTAACCGGGCAACTGCAGGAAGTGGTGGTTGTTACTGACGCCAACCTGGAGGACGAAGGGCCACATATTCAGCAGGTTAACGAACCTTTTAATGAGATGTTTGGCTATTCTAAATCCGAGATTATTGGCCGTCCGCTGTCATTGCTCTGGAATTATAAGGAGAGACAAAAATTAGTTGCCGATTTGCGCAGCCGGCTTGATAACAGCAAGGGTACGGCCCGGCCCCTGATGCTTTACGATGATAATCGGAATATGCAGTGGTTAAACAGCAGATATTATCCGATTAAAGATGAAACGGGTAATCTGATTAATATTGTGTTTCTGTTCACCCCCCTGAAAGACAATGGGGATAAAAAACAGCTCCAGTACATGGCTTATTACGATTCGCTGACCGGACTGCCCAACCGCCAGCTTTTTGACGATCGTCTCCGGCAGGCTGTAGACCGGGCCGGGCGAAGTTCGGAAAAATTGGCCGTTCTGTTTGTGGATCTTGATGGGTTTAAAAAGGTAAACGACGAACTGGGTCATCAGCTTGGCGATCATTTTTTAAAAGTTCTTGCTCAGCGGATGCTCGGTTCAATTCGAAAAAGTGACACGGTCGCCAGAATTGGAGGGGATGAATTCGCATTTTTATTTACTGATATCCACAATAAATCGGATGTTTATTCCCTGGCCGATAAAGTGAAGCGGGAATTATCAAAGGAAATCGTGCTCGGGGAGATGGAAAGCTGGTCGGTAGGTGCCAGTATCGGGGTGGCTCTCTATCCCCGGGACGGTGATACGGCGAATGCTTTGCTGGAAAGAGCCGATCATGCCATGTACAGGGGTAAAAGTTGTGGGGGAGGGGATATCGATTTCTATTCTGCGGATGGGGTTTTGTTTGATTCGCGGGCCAGCAAAATGCGTAATAAATTTATTGAAGCGCTTGATAAAAACGAATTTAAAGTTTATTTACAGCCCGAGGTTGATGTTGTCAGTGGTAAAGTATTATGTTTTGAAGCATTATTGCGCTGGCAGCAGCCGGCAGAGGGGCTGTTGCTTCCCGCTGATTTTTTACCCCGCGCGGAAATGGTGGGAATGCTCAGCAAAATTGAAGAGATGGTTCTTGCGAAAGTCTGCCACCGGATCAGTCGCTGGAAAAAAATGTATGCAGACCCCCCGGCGATAAGTATCAACCTCAGTGGCGAAAGTTTGCTGCATCGCGAAATGATGGAGATGGTTCCCCGGATTGTGACCAGATCGGGAACCAATCCCGGTTTTCTGCAGATCGAGCTGTCTGAGACCGATGCCCTGCGTGATATGGATTTTACACTCGCCGAGTTTAAACGGTTGAACGAGCTTGGTATCCGGACCTGTCTTGATGATTTTGGTTCGCATCTTTCCTCGCTCAAACACGTGGATATTTTTCCGGTCGATAAGATAAAACTTTCCGCCGGGCTGGTAAAAGAAATTCCTGACGAACAAAATGCGAATATTATTGCTGAAAATATAATCAAAACAGCCCGGGAAATTGACCGTGAGGTTATTCCCGTGGGGGTGGAAAATCCACAGCAGTTGAATTTTTTTGAAAAAGCAGGCTGCACTACAATGCAGGGCAATCTGTTTGCTACAGCCCGGAGGCATAGAGAAATAGAGCAGAAACCAGCAGAACCAAAATTGAACCTGGCAGGTGTGAAATAAGAGGTGATAGTGCTGATCGTGGGGTTTGGGGAGAAGTTTTACATGAAGAATATCCAGCGGACGAGGGCTATTGTAACTCCGATAATCAGGGTCATGGCGCCGGTGAGCGCGAATCCGACTATCCAGCGCAAATCCAGCGGCGTTGACGTTATGGTTTTGAATTCCCAGTGTTGAATTCATAGGGTCAAAACCAAAGTCACTGGATTGTCCGGTCATCCAGCACTCAATCGGGAGTAACCAGTGGGACCTCTGTTATTTTTCAG